>NZ_BAGX02000014.1 GCF_000320505.1 Methanobrevibacter boviskoreani JH1 | reverse complement strand
TTCAACATTATAGTCATCTTGTAAAAGTTTTTTAAGATTCCTTTCTGTAACCTTTACGGCTTCCTGATTTTTGTCGATTGAATATACTTTTTTGGCTCTTTGAGCAAACTCAACTGTTAAACCACCAGTACCACATCCAACATCTACCACTATATCATCATCTGATACATCTGATTTATATAGAAGTAAAGCTCTTATAGCCTCTTTTGTAGGACCTGGAACTTCACAGATTTTAATAAAGTCATTATCATTAAACATCTAATCACCAAGTTTTATTTAAATAAAAATTCTTACTATTTCCATCTTTTATAAAGATCATTATCAATATCAAGTGAGTCTAGAACTTTACCAACAATAAACTCTTCCATATCTTTGCATGTTTTTGGTTTTGAGTAATATCCTACTATTGGAGGTAATATGATTCCTCCTTCTTTAGAAATCTTTAACATATTTTCAATATGTGTGGTTCTAAGGGGCGTTTCTCTAGGTACAATTATTAATCTTCGCCTTTCTTTAAGAGCAACATCTGCAACACGTGTAATGGAATTTGATGCATATGCATTTGCAATTGCTGATAGGGTTTTCATGGAACATGGTATAATTACGGCTCCATCAAACTTAAATGAACCACTATTTACAGACGCGGTTAAATCATCGTTTTCATAGTAATTATCTGCAAGGCTTACAATATCTTCCAGATTTACATCATATAATTCATATTCTATTATTGTTTTTGCAGCATCACTTATTAATAATCCAGTTTGTATATCTAAATCTTTAAGAGCTTGAAGTAATCTTACACCTAATATAACACCACTAGCTCCTGTAATAGCAACTATTATCATAAGTTTTCCTCATTTTTAAGTTAATATATCTACTTTTTCAATAGTTTTTATAATAAATAAATTATTATTTTATATTAGTTTTAATGTTATCTTACTATTTTTGATTAGTAAAGATCACATATAGTTAAGTAAATCCTGTTGATCATAGTGGGTTATATTATAATTTTTGTCAGTTTTTTCAGGTAAATCTAGATAATCCTCAATATTAACTTTCCTTAAATCCTCTTTGTACTCTTTAGGAGCATATAAAGCAATATCGGGATAATTAAATCTTGCTTTATTTAAAGCTTGAACAATTGAAGATACTTCATTTAAATGATATAAGTTATCATTCAAAGCTATTTGAGTTTTCATCTCATCGAATTTAGGATATTCCGGAAGATTTATGAAGATATAATTGGAATCTATGTTATAATCCTCTCCGATTTCCCTTTCAGCTTTTTTCAAATCTCTTTCTTTAATATCGAATACATCATTTGGATGTAGGAAATTATTTAAACGGATAGTTTTAATCCTTTTAAACAGTTGTCTATTTTCTAATCTTTCTATAATATCTTTAGTATATTCTAATGTAGAATTTTTACATTTTGTGATTAACTCGTTATCGTCATAGATTGATAATTTTTTGGTGTCTAGTTCACCAGATTCCACCATCTTGTCAATAGACCTTCTAAACATGGCATTTACAATACGTGTTGTGTGGTGTTGGTAAACACTGGGATACATGAAATAACGGGCTACAAGCATCGCTTCTGCAGCTTGAACCCCTTTTATATCTAAGACTAAGAATTTTTCCAATTTTAGATTTGAAATAATTCTATCTAAATCTATTACACCATATGCCACACCGGTATAATGTGAATCCCTTATAAGATAATCCATTCTATCAACATCTAATTCCCCGGATATGATAGGTCCAAGTTTATCTTTACCATTAATAATGTCTACAACCTCATCAAGATTAAAATTCTCAGAAATTTTGGTAGATATGGCGGTATTCTTTATAATAAAAGCCGTTTGCTCCTCATGTTTAACATTCATTACAGACTCTGAAACATGTGAGAATGGTCCATGACCTATATCATGTAACATTCCTGCAAGACGTACCAATTGAACCTCATCGTCATCTAGGCCTAACTCTACTGCTAATTTTGATGCAAGGTGCATAGTTCCAATGGAATGTTCAAAACGAGAATGATTAGCTCCAGGATATATTAATGAAGTAAATCCTAACTGTTTAATGCGTCTTAATCTTTGAAATTGGGGATAGTCCAGGATTTCCTTTTCAAGTTCTGTAATAGGAATATTTCCATTAATACTATCCCTTATTGATTTTTTATATTCTAACATCAAACCACATCATATTAATTTTATTTAATCTATAAAATTCACTCTAAACCAATACTTAATCTCTAATATATACCAATATATAAATAAACTTTTCTAAATTTATAAGCTTTTTTTATTAAAATATCTGATATTTATTATTTTAATTATAGAAAAATAGATTGTATTTTTTTAATTTTTAAAAAAGGTTAATTTTAATATTAAGTTTTAGATTTATGGATTTATTTAATATTTTTAGAAAACTGTGGTTTTAAAATAATATTTTTAAAGGACTTGATTTTCTATTAAAAAGAAAAAATTAAAATAAGTAGTTTATTTTGTTTAATATTGATAAAAGTTGTTTTATTCAACAAATCTTGAATCGGCTTTTTGTTTTTTAGCTTTTTTATGATTATTTTCAAACCATCCAATCTGGATATCATCAACTAGTGTATCTTCAAATAATTGGGGTACATATGGCTTAATATCCAAAAGAGGGGTTCCGTCAACAACATCAATATTGGATATATGAACAATGTTGTCCTCAATTGAATCTAATTTGACTGTTGATAATCCAATATTATTTGGTCTTTTAGGTGATCTTGTTGCAAAAACTCCATGTAAAGCATTGTCCATAAATGGTTTAACTTGTAGGGCATTACCATTTGTTAAATGTAAATGGTATATTAATATTAAATGTGAGAATTCCTCAAGATCTTTAAGTCCGTCAACATATTTTTCGTCTAAAACTATTTCTCCTTTAACACCCTTTGCTCCTGTTGGTTGAATTGGCATTCCCTGAGGTTTGTCAAATGGTGTTTTAATTATTCCTATTGGTTCAAATTCAATTTTATCCATAGAATAATATTTTATTTTAAAAACATTTAAAATTTTTTATACTTATCTTTAGTAACATATTGTTTTTTAAAATCATAAAATCGATAATTTTTATATCGAATTGACTATTTTCGGTAAACGATAAAAAATTCTTTTTTCACTAAAAAACAATACATTTATATTGTATGATGATAAACATTATTTTGTAGAAGTAAAATCTACTAAAAATTAATTAAAAATAAATAGTTAACTTATACAATAAAATTATAAAATTATTTTTATCATGTTAATTACGATTTGTAGTTATTATTATAATTTTATTCTATGAGAAATTTTATGATGTGTAGATATGTGGTAAGTAATAAAATTTAAGCTATTTATTAAAAAATATATGGAGTTATTAAAATGGAAATTAGTGCAAGAAATGGATTAAAAGGAAAAGTTGAAAGTGTTACTTTAGGAACTGTAATGGCAAATGTTCATATTAAAGTAGAAGAACCAGGAGTTATTACTGCTGCTATTACTCGTGAATCTGCTGAAAAATTAGGTCTTAAAGAAGGAGACGATGTTTCAGCTATTATCAAAGCAACTGAAGTAATCGTAGGTAAAGAATTATAAATATTTTAGATTAAATATTTAATCTAAATTTTTATTATTCTTAAGCTGCTTTTTTGTCTCATTATTTTTTCTATTTAATGTTTTTATCTTATTTTTACTATTATAATCTTATTAAGTTCTTTTTTTTGTTTATATCTAGTTTTTTTTAACTTATTTCTGTTTCTGGTCCTATTTTTTAGTTATATTATATCTATTTTCGGTTTTGAATATAATTTGTTAAAAGAGATTTTTTTCTGACGGATTATAGAATAAATTTTTAAAAATAGCATTTTGATTTAATATTAAAAAAATCAGTTTAAATGTTTTTGAAATTAAATGTATTAAAATTATTTAAAAAAAGTGTTAAAAATTTAAATTAAAAATTGATAAAATAATGTTTTAGATTAATTGGGGTATTAATAAGAATAAATTATAGTACTCTCCCATATGTATCAATAAATAGATGATAATCAATAGGAATATTATCGAAAAGAATAACTTTATGTTTTTTATAATGAATTTAAGTACTAGAATTATTATTAATAAAATTATTAATTGACCGAATAGAGTCAATATATTTAACCTCCTGCAAGAATGGTTTTAGTTCCTTCATTTGAGTATTCTTCTTTTTTAAAATCAATATCAAATTTAACTCTTTCAATTACTTCCTTCAATGCATCATAAGATTCGTCTCTGTGGGATCCTAACACTGCTACTAAAAATAAACTATCTCCAGTATAGAATTCGCCGATGTAATGGATTAAACTGATCTCATTTACACCATATTTAAGTTTAACATCCTCAGCTATTTCTTCCATTTCCTTTTGAGTCTTTTCATTATCCGGTGTAGTTAATATAAGTTTGTCAATCTCTTTACCAGGTTCCTCACCTCTTACTATACCTTCAAATGTAAATATTGCTCCTGATTGATCTACTTTCTCGTGTTTTTTAAGGTCATTAATTAAGTCCGCTGTACTTACATAATCGTCGTCTTTTTTGATTAATCTTACTACCACTAAAATCACATCCATTTCCAATTCTTTTATTATGTTTATTTGATATAAATTTTTTCTAAACCTATTATAATAATCAATATATATAACTATTGTTATTTATATTTTCTTTTTTTAAAATTTGATTAGGCCATTAATCTTCAGTTTTTTTTATTTCTTAGGAATATTAAATTTCGTTCTTTTCCTTTTTTGTAAGGTGCCTGATTCTAGAGATACCATCAATTTCCTCTATTATTTCAACTGTAGATTTCGGAACCAATGATTGCCAGTCTTCATCATTTATCATTCTTCTTCTAATTTCCCTTCCAGATAAAGTTTCTCTACTATACAGTGGAGGAGCTTTAACGGTATAGTTATTCTCGATAAATAATCTTTGTACTAAAGGATTTCCACTATAAACAACATTAAATGGAGGTGTCATCATATTTACATGAGCTACCCAAATGGCGTTAATGTCTTTATCTTCCATAGGAATAATATAATACCTTAATGGATCTACATTATTCTCAACTAAGAATTTTTTAATCATCAGAATCCTTTCACCTGCAGTAAATGGATCTTTTAGGGTATGGGAGATTTGAGCACTACCTACTCCAATAATTAACTCGTCCACTTCCTCTAGTGTTTTTAAAATTACCTGGCAGTGACCTTTATGTATTGGTTGCATTCTACCTATAATCAATCCACGTGTTATATTGTTCATTTAAAACCACCATCATAATTATAATATTAATTATTATGTATTATAATTATAGTATTAAAATTTAATTTATAAGGTTTATATGGATTGATTAGTAAATCTAAAATTTACATCTTATGAGAAAATATGGGCTTTTTAAAAATAGTATATAATCAGTATTTTATTTTATTTTTTTTTTTTATATGGATTTATTATATTGAATTTTTTTATAATCTATTTGAACTTATTTACTATTTTTTAAAAATAATTTAAAATACCAACTGTTCAATAAATTTTTAGTATTTATAATCATAAAATTTTATTTATATATTTAAAGTAATCGTATATAAATTTATATAAAATTATTAATTTTGTTTAATCGGGGAAAGATTTTTTTTGAACATAATATGGAAAAGTTTATAAACTTCTAATAATTTAATTAAATATATGATATCCGCATATGAAGTAAGTAATGAAACTAAAAAAATATTAGATAATGCTTTAGATGAAGCAATATCTGTTGAAGATGCAAATTATTTGATGAATCTAAAGGGATCTGATGTATTCGCATTACTTGAAACAGCAGATTACTTGAGAAAAGAAATTGTAGGGGATAATGTTTCATTTATTAATAATTGTAATATTAATTTTACTAATATCTGTAAAATTAGATGTGGATTCTGTGCATTTGGAAAGGATAAGGATGATCCTGATGCATATATTCAAAATGATGAAGAAATCCTTTCAAAAGCTCAAAATGCTGTTGAAAATGGTGCACGTGAATTCACATTAATGGGTGGGGTTTTAGAAGAAGCTGACATTGATTATTATGAACATCTCCTTAAGCTTTTAAAAGACCATTTTCCTGATGTGATGATTCACGGTTTCTCACCTACAATGATATTTGATGCATGTAAAAAATCTGAGATGTCTTTAGAGGAAGGAGTTAAGATTCTTAAAAAAGCGGGATTAGATTCACTTCCAGGTACTGCAGCGGAAATATTAACCGACAGATCAAGAAGCATTATTTGTCCAAAAAAAGTTTCCACTCAAGAATGGGTTGATGTAGTAACTACCGTTCATAAAGCAGGTATTCCAGGTTCTGCAACCATGATGTATGGACATGTTGAAACAGTTGCTGAGCGTGTTGAAACCATGAAGATTTTAAGGGATGTTCAAGAGGAAACACATGGTTTTACAGAATTTATCCCTATGACCTTTATGCCAAATTATTCACCGATTTTCTTAAACGGTCAGAAAAATCTTGGTGCTACCGGAATTGAAGATTTGAAACTTTATGCCACTGGTAGGTTAATGTTCAGAGATCTGATTCCTAATATTCAAGTATCCTGGGTAAAGATGGGATATAGATTCGCACAAATTTCACTTCTTGCAGGTGCAAATGATTTGGGAGGAACCCTTGGTGGAGATGAATTGTCTGAGGCTAGTGGTGCTCCTGATGGTGTGGATGCTTCAATAAAGGATTTAATCAAATTAGTAAATGAATTAGGAAGAACACCTATTGAAAGAAACACTAAATATACCGAATTCTTCCCAATTGCTGGTAAATAAATAATTTTTAACTTTATCTTTCTATTAATAGTAAAGTTTTTAAATTAGTTTACAAAGATATTATTAAATATTTTATTAAAACAGATTTAATAGAGGAAACATTATGGCTAAAGATGAAGAAGATATAACTCCGGAAGTTGTGATTGTTGAAAATGATGATCCGTTAAAAATGATACATGACGAACTTAAATTGTTAGCTGAATATTATAATTTGGGAGATGTTAAGTTTAAAGTAGATTTTGAGGATTTATATTATCCAAATGTTTTTGTAATTAAAGGTCCTGAAGGAATGGATGATGTACGCCAGCGTCAATTACAAGCATTATTCCATAGTAAATTAAATCATTTCTGTGATGAACATAATATTTTAAAATCCTATGAATCTGTTAAAATTCAGTTTATCTAATTATTATTTTTTTAAATCAATATGAATATTTTTTCTTTTTATATCTTTTTTTTAGTAGTTTTTAATTTAGTCTTTAAATTCTCGTTTTTTCATTTAACATTTTTTTAAGTAGTTTTTAACTTTTAAGGTTATTTCTTCATGATTTGTATTTAACATTAATTTAGGCTTGTTTTATTCATTATGGAACCCTATAAAACAATTGTTTTAATCAAATTTTTTTATGATAGTTTACAAATAATTTAACATTTTTAATAAGAGGCTATTCCTATTAATTAAAATGATTTTTACCAAAAAATAATAAACAAATTTAAAAGTATTGAATAATATAAATTAAATAGATTATTTATTTTAGAATATTTTTAAAAAATTATTCTAGGATATCTGTGTATTAATCTTATTTTAAACTTATGAGTTTATATTTTATTTTAGAGAAGTTAAATTGGGAATAAAATGTTTAAAGTAGAAAATCTTTCAAAAACTTATAAATTGGACAACAAAGATGAGGTTGTTGGTCTTAAAAATATTAATTTAGAAATTAAAGAAGGGGAAATCCTTGGAATTATCGGAACTAGTGGTTCTGGTAAAACAACACTTTTAAGATGTCTAAGAGGTGTTGAGAAATTTGATGAAGGTGTCATAACTGTAGACGATGTTGTACTTCATGCAGATGACAGTCAATATTATTATAACCAACTTAAAAAAGCAACAGCTATTCATCTTCAAAGAGATTTTGGTCTATGGCCTGCAAGTTGCCGTGAAAATGTTTTAAGGAAAATGTATGGTGCTAAATATGGTGATGAGGCATCTACTCTTTTAAAGGAAGCTGAAAAGGAATTCGGAAAAAAGGCAGATGAGATCTTAAAATTGGTTGGCCTTGAAGGTAAAGACGATTTTCCAGCACCTTTATTAAGTGGTGGAGAAAAACAAAGACTTATTATGGCTAGACAATTAGCAAAAGAGCCTAAACTTTTACTTTTGGATGAACCTGCAACAATGGCATGTCCAAAAACAAAACAAGAAATTTTGGATGCTGTTAAAAAGATTAATAAAGAACTTGGAATTACGGTAATAGTTGTATCTCACTTGCCGGAGGTTCAAAAATATTTAGCCGATCGTATTGTTTTAATGAATGACGGCGAAATAGTTGAAATCAGTGATGATGTTAATGGTATAACCGATGAGTTTTTATCTAAAAGAGCACCTGAATCTGATATTACTATTAAAGCAAGTGATGAAACCATTATAAAGGCAGAAGATATTGATAAAAGATACTTTGTTCTTAATGATGGTGTAAGTTTGGATATTGAAAATGCTAATTTTGAAGTTAAAAAGGGAGATATTTTAACACTGTTAGGACCAAGCGGTGCAGGTAAAAGTGTACTTTTACATATCTTGGACGGTATTGAAGATGCCGATGGGGGAAAAGTTACTTATAAACTTAAAACAGATAATGAAGGAGTTTTATGGGTAGATATTCATAAACCTTCCTTACATAGGATGGATGTAAGGCGTAAAGTGGGATTTATGTATCAGGAA
>NZ_BAGX02000013.1 GCF_000320505.1 Methanobrevibacter boviskoreani JH1 | reverse complement strand
TTAGCTGCAAGACTTGGATATAAGAATAATGAAATAGTGGAAAATGCTAAGAAGATTGCTAAGGAAGAGGGTTTATCTGATGAAATATTAGATTCCTTATATTTGCTTACAGATTTAAACGAGGATGAGGCAAAACATAGATTGGAACAAATTGGGATAATGCCTGAAATTTTAAATGATCTATTCCCAAGTTTTCCTGCAACAAAAGTTAAAGAAGAGGTTAAAGATATTTTTGATCTTTTAGATTTATCTATTGATGTACTTGATAGACGCTCCTATGAATTATCCGGAGGTCAGAAAGTACGTGCAATGTTATCCCTTGTACTTTGTTCAAAACCAGATATATTGATATTAGATGAGCCATTTGGTGATTTGGATCCTATTACTTTAAGGGATGTTTCTAATTCTTTAAAGCTCTTATGTAAGGAATATGGAATAACCATTGTAATGGTTTCACATAATACAGAGTTTATGAAGGAATTATCCAATAGAGGTATCTTTATGGATGAGGGTAATCTTGTGGAAGATAGTAGAGACATGGATCAACTTGTTGATAAATTTATTGATTTCTGTCATGCAGACTATCTACGTCAAGATAACTAACACTCCTCTTTTTGATTTTTTATTTTTAAATAAAGGGCTTTAAAATGTTTGATAAAATTTTAATTGCTAGTGATGGTTCAAAAACTGCAGATATGGCAATAGATATGGGAATTGACCTTGCTCGAAAATATGATTGTGACGTTGCGGCATTATATATTATTGATCCTGCAAAGACCACCTTTGTTTTAGGTGATGATGAAGGCGGTGAGGTACTTGATAAAATCACAGCAAAAGGTAAGGAAAACGGTGTTATGGTAATTGAGCATATTATAACTGCTGATCCTATTAAAGATTTCAAGGTAATGATATGTAAAATCAATCCTGATTTAGTTGTTATTGGTGCTCATGGTAATTCCTTTGATAAACAAAAATACAATAGTGAAAAATTAGGCAGTGTTGCATCCAAGGTTTTAGAGGTATCCAAGGTACCTGTTCTTCTTGTAAAATAATATTCTTTTATTTTTAATTTCTTTTATTTCAATTTATTTTTTTTAATTAATAGAAATATTTTTATTTTTTAACTTTTTTTAAAGAAGATTTGAACTTCATTTAATTAAATAAAGCTATTTTTTTATTTTTGACTTTTATAAATTTATGAGGATAGTTCAAAAATTGTTTTCAATATGTTATTTTTTTGTTAATTTTAACAAAGCAATTTGATGCTATTTTTATTTTAAAATAGATTCAGAATCATTAATAAAATACCATCTTTTATTTTTTAAAATAAATGAATACATCAAAAAAAGTTTTATACTATTAAAACATAATTATATCTAGAGGTGTAATCATGGCAAAATACAAATGTAAAGTTTGCGGATATGTATATGATACAGAAGTTGGTGACGAAAAAAAGAATATAGCTCCTGGAACTCCATGGGAAGAGATTTCAGATGCATTTAAATGTCCAATGTGCGGAGCACCTAAAAAGATGTTTAAATTAATAGAATAATGAGGTGAAAATATGGCTGTATATGTTTGTAAAGTATGTGGTTACAGATATGATGAAGATGCAGAAGGTACTCCATTTGCTGATTTACCAGATGACTATGTTTGTCCAGTATGTGGTGTAGGTAAAGACCAATTTGCTGAAGAATAAACTTATTGTTAATTATTATTAATTATTAAATTTATTCCTTATTTTTTATTTAATTTAGACTTTATAATTTTTATTTTTTAAATTTTTTTTAAACTAGGTGGTATATATGGTTAATGAAGTTATGGAAAAAAGTTTAAATGAACAAGTCAATGCAGAATTTTACTCAGCTTATTTATATTTATCAATGGCTGCTTATTTTAAGGAAGAAAATCTAGACGGATTTGCTAATTGGATGACTGTTCAAGCTCAAGAGGAAAGAGATCATGCAATGAAATTATTCGATTATATTATTAGAAGGGGAGCAAAAGTTACTTTAACTAGTATTGATGAACCTCAAACCGAATGGGACAGTCCATTAGCAGCATTTGAGCATGTGTTAAAACATGAAAGATATGTAACTAGTCTAATTAATAATTTAGTTGACTTATCTATTGAACAAAAAGATCATGCAACCAATAATTTCTTACAATGGTATGTTAATGAACAAGTTGAAGAAGAAGAAAATGCGATGGATAATTTAGGAAAACTTAAATTGGCTGACGGTAATCCACAAGTTTTATATTCCCTTAATGAGGAACTTGCAACTAGGGTATACACTCCAATTCCTCAAGAATAAATATTTTTATTTTCTTTTTCTTTAATTTTTATTTAATCTGAGAATATTTTCATGCTATTAAGTTTTATTTTACTTGTCTTATTTTTCAATTAAATTAGCTTGTTTTTTGTACTGATTTTTGTTTCCAATCTCCAAATTAATTTTAGATTTAATTATACCTTCAATATCTAGGATTTTCATTGATTCATTTTTTTATATGACAACATATTTTAAATATTCAAAAATCCATATAGTAAATTGTATTTGATTTTTTATCAAATATATTTTATAATTGTTAGTATTTTAAAATTGTATGGTATTAAAAAAATATTACTTAAAATCCTTCATTTATTTGTTAAACAATTTTTGATATTAGCAATTATAATCTTATTTTTAAAGATGGTTTTTATGGATTTTAACTAGTAATATTCTTCTTCTGCTGAAATTAAATTAATTTTTAAAATTACCTTTAGATAAAATTACAAAGATAATATTATAATTGATAAAATCTAAAATTATTATATATTGATTGTAGATTTATTTTTTCTTAAATTATTTTACTGATTTAAATATAATTTAAAAAAAAGATAGATTTATTTGATTTGGATTATTAAAATTTATAATATTTATTTGATTAGAATTAATTTAATATTTTTATGGTGAAAATGATGATGGGACCTTGGGTAGAAAAATATAGACCTCAAACTTTAGATGATGTTGTTGGTCAAGATCAGATAGTAAAACGTTTAAAAAAATATACTAGTGAAAAAAGTATGCCTAACTTAATGTTTTCAGGTCCTGCGGGTGTAGGTAAAACTACTACTGCACTTGCTTTAGCTAAAGCTGTTTTAGGAGAATATTGGAAACAGAACTTTTTAGAATTAAATGCCTCAGATGCAAGGGGTATAGACACGGTAAGGAATAATATTAAAAATTTCTGTAGACTTAAACCTGTAGGTGCTCCATTCAGGATAATCTTCCTTGATGAAGTGGATAATATGACTAAAGATGCACAGCATGCATTAAGACGTGAAATGGAAATGTATACTAAAACCGCTTCATTTATTTTATCATGTAATTATCCGTCAAGAATTATAGACCCTATTCAATCAAGATGTGCTATCTTTAGATTTGCACCTATTAAAGGAGAAGCTATTACCAAAAGATTAAAATATATCTGTGATGAGGAAGGTTTTAATTATACTGATAAGGGTATTGAAACAATCGTTTACTTTGCAGAAGGGGATATGCGTAAATCAGTTAATATATTACAATCCGCTGCTACCGAAGGTGAGGAAATTACTGAAGATTCTGTATATGATGTAATTTCCAAATCAAAACCTGAAGATATATCAAACATGATTACTGCTGCTTTAGCTGGAGACTTTATGAATGCTAGAGACATTTTAAGAGATTCCATGATTTTACATGGTACAAGTGGGGAAGATATGATTACTCAAATATACCAGGAGGTTACAAGAAGAGCAACTGAAGGTATTATGGACAGTGAAGTTTATATTGGGCTTGTAGAATACATAGCAGATACTGATTTTAGAATACGTGAAGGTGCTAATCCAAGAATTCAACTAGAATCATTACTTGCTAAATTTTTATAATATTCTTTATATAAAGGGAAAAATATGCAATGGACAGATAAATACAGACCTCAAACCTTTAAAGAGATTATAGGTAACGGTAAACAAAAAAAGGAAATCCAAGAATGGGTTGAGGCATGGAAAGAAGGAAATCCACAACCAAGCTTACTACTTGTAGGTCCTCCAGGTGTTGGAAAAACAACATTTGCACAGGTTATTGCTCGTGAATTCAGTGAATATATTGAATTGAATGCAAGTGATAAACGTTCATATGATATTTTAATGAATACCATTGGAGAATCCACTACTACAAAGTCATTATTTTCCAATAATCCTAAATTAATTATTCTTGATGAAGTAGACGGTATTACAGGTAATCAGGACCGTGGCGGTTCAAGGGCCATTAATAAAATCATTGAAAATACCAAACATCCAATGATTATGATGGCTAACGATTTCTATTCCAAAAGACTTACAACAATCAAAAAGAAAACCCATGTTATAAAAATGGGTAAAGTAAGAAGCACATCTATAAACGTAGGTCTCAGAAAGATCTGTAAGAATGAGGGAATTGATGCGGATTCTAATGCTTTAAAAGAGTTGTCTAAAAGGGCAAACGGAGATATGCGTTCAGCAATAAACACATTACAGGCATTATGTGAGGAAAGTAAATCCCTAACAATGGAGGATTTGGATAATGTTTCACAGAAAAACGACAAGTCCAACTTGATTAATGCAGTAACTAGGGTTCTTAAAAGTAAAAACATTAATCATATCCAACAGGATATGTATGTGGATGAGGATCCAACATTGGTAATGGAGTTTATAGCTGAAAATATTCCAAGGGAATATAAAAAACCTGAGGAAATTAAAAAGGCTTATGACTTTATTTCCGAGGCCGATTTATACTTCGGACGTGCAAGGCAATCCAGAAACTATGGCTACTGGAAATATGCCACTCAGTTTATGGGCCTTGGAGTAGCATTATCTAAGGATGAAAGATATAAGAAATTTACAAAGATTCAAAGTCCCCAATCATTTGCAAAAATGGGTAGATATAGGGGAAAAAGAAATTTAAGAGACAATATTGCCATTAAGATGTCTGAGAAGATGCATGTTTCCATGGAAGTGGCATATTCCATGTTTCCATATTTTGAAATCATGTTTCAGGATGATAGAACGGCATATGAAATTTCATCCTATCTAGAACTTGAGGATAATGAGATTAAAAGGTTTAGAAAGAAAAAAATTCCTAAAAAGTTCATTAAACAAATGGAAAAGGAAAGGGCCGAAAGACGTCAAAGGGAAAGGGAAGAATTTGCCTTAAATTATCAAAACTCACAACCTTCTAATCGGGATAAAAAAACGGAAGATATTGAAGATAAGGAATCTGAATCATTAAAGACCAGTAAAAAATCAAGTAATGACAATAAGTCTAAAACAATAGAATCTAATAAAAACAGCAACTCATGTAGGAACAATGATTTAAAAGAGGATAATGAAAAGCCTAAAAAAGAGGATAAAGAGGAATCATTGGAAACTGGTAAAAAATCAAATGAAGAAGTTATGCCTAAAACAAAAGAGTCTAGTAAAAGCAATGATTCAGGTAAGAACAATGATTTAAAAGAGGATAAAAAAGAGGATAAAGAATCTGAAACTAAGAAGAAAAAGGACAATACTGTTCAAACTTCTTTATTCAACTTTTAAACTTTATTTAAAAGTTTAATTCTTTTTAATGACATTTTCATCTTTTAAAATCGTTTTTTTTTGATTTTTTTAATTTTAGATGCATTAATCTAACTACTTTTTTCTATTTTTTTTTAAATTGTGTTAATTGGATTTAGGTTTAGTTTATTTAGGTTGTGCTTATTGCCGAATCTATGGTTTAGTTATTGTCTTTATAGGTTATATATAATTAAATCAACGATTTAATCTGCATTCTTGTTTTTTTCTAAATATTCAACAGATTTAAGTATGTTAAACTTATATTGTATAACCGTCTCATCCAAGAAATCTAAAAACTCACCGGATGCATCATCAAAGGTATCCTCAACTATCCTATCCTTGAAGAAATCATTTATTTGTTTATTTGAGATTTTAATTAATGGATAGATATATTCATCATCTTTTCTAGGAAATTGAATACCATCTCCACTAAATATCTCAGATATGATTGAGTGAACTTCCATATCCAAGGTCTTGTCGGATGTTTTAACATCATAATCGCTGTTGCCGTCGTTAATCAATGTTAATCCATATTTTCTTGTATATGGTTCAAGTATTATTTCAATTAACGGATTTGCATTTGGTGGTATATAGACTTTCATCTGGGGTTTAAGTGTGTCTGATAATTCTCTAGATGCATTGGTAGCCATTTCTTGAAAAAGTGATGATCTAATAACCTCTATATCGGGATATTTTTCCTCAAAGGTATTTTGTCTTCTTCTTGAAAACTTTGAAAAACGTAGATTATTGATATAGATTTTACTTTGAGTATATGATATAAATCTGGTGTCTACTCCAATATCAGATAAAAATCTTAAAACGTCTTTTTTTGAATTGGTAAAAGTTTCTTCCTCTTCAGGTATATGAAAATCAAATAAAAATTATCTTCCATCTAATCACAACTTAAAAATCTTTTAGACTATGGATTCCTGATTCTTTCATTACAGATTTTTCCATAGCTTTAATGTCTGCATCCTTACCTGTCCATATCTTAAAGCTTTCAGCACCTTGATACACAAACATTTTAAGACCAGAAACCCTTGTCGCTCCTATTTTTTTAGCCTCCTTAAGTAGGCCTGTTTCAAGTGGAGTGTAGACTATGTCAAAAACAACCATATTCGGATTCATTTGTTGGGCATAAATTAAGGGTTTGTCATAGATATTTGGATATATTCCAACTGGGGTGGTGTTTATAATAATGTCAGTATCCCTTAAATGTGTATCAATATTTTCAAAATCGTCAAAATTAACGGTATATTCGGTGCTGCTTGTAATATCCCCAGCTAAATCTAAGGCCCTTTCAAGATTCCTGTTCAATATTGTTATTGAATTGACATTCTCCTCGGTAAGTCCATAACAAATTGCCCTTGATGCTCCACCTGCACCTAAAACCAGAACATCTTTATCCTTTATGTCTGTTTTTTCCTTAAGGGCTCTCATAGCACCTAAAACATCTGTATTATAACCTTTAGCTATTGTTTTATCAGATTTATATTCAAAATTAATTGTATTTACGGCGCCTATCTTCTCAGCAAGGGGATCTATCTCATCTAAATATTTTATTACATTGATTTTATGTGGGATAGTAACATTTAATCCCTGGATATTTAAAGCTTTAGCACCATCAATAAGATATTCTATATTATCCTCATAAACATGAAAAGGTAAATAGACATAATTTAAACCTAAAGATTCAAGATTTGCATTATGCATATTAGGTGAAAGGCTATGTTCAATAGGATTACCTATAACACCGAAAATCTTAGTATTTCCATCAATCGCCATATTAACCACTAAAAATTTTTTCAATCATTAATCTTTTATACATATAATATATCTTAATTAACTTATATTATTTTATAACCATAAAACTATATTTTAAATTAATTAAACTTTTCTAAATTCTTTATCATTTTATCTTATATTAATTCAGATATTATAATTAATTTTATAAGATAAAAAAATCAAATTTTAACTATATAAATTGAATTTTCAATTATCTATTATCATTTTTATTTAAAAATTATTTATTATATTAAGGAGGAAAATAAGTGGAATTTACAAGACCTAGAGGTACAAGAGACTTTCTCTTTGATGAAATGAAAGAAAGAAAGATTGTAGAAAATACTTTAAGAGAAGTCTTTGAAAATTATGGTTATGGGGAAGTTAAAACTCCTTTATTTGAAGAATTAAAATTATTCACCACTAAATCTGGAGAAGAGATTATAGATCAGCTTTATAATTTTAAGGATAAGTCCAACAGGGAACTTGCATTAAGACCTGAGATTACTGCAGCTATTGCAAGATTATATATTAATGAACTTTCAAAAACTGCAAAACCTATTAAACTATATTATTATGGAAGCTGTTTTAGATATGAGAGACCTCAAAAAGGTAGATTTAGACAATTTTGGCAATTCGGATGTGAACTTATAGGTGCCAAATCCCCGGAAGGTGAGGCTGAAGTTATTGCCATGGCAAACGAATCTATTGAAAAGTTAGGAATTGATTCAGCTGAAATTCATATAAATCATTTGGGCATTATCCGAGGTTTATTTGCTCATTATGGAATACCTGATGAGAAAGCACGTGAAGTAATGATTGTTGTAGATAAGGGTGATAAAGATTTATTAAAAGAATCATTAACTGGTCAGGATGCTATTATTGACAATAAAGAATTAGGCCAAATTCTTTTAAAGCTCATTGATATGGTAGGTTCAAGTGATATATATGAGGATATAAAAAGATTAGTGGAACCATTCGATGAATGTTTAAAACCTCTAACTGAACTTAAAGAATTGATTACCACATTAAAAAGCTTTGGTGTTGAAAATTATAAATTGAATTTAGGTGTAGCACGTGGACTTGACTATTATATAGGCATTGTATTTGAAATCTATGTACCTGAATTAGGTAGTCAAAAACAAGTCTGTGGTGGAGGAACCTACAATTTAATTAAGCTATTTGGTGGAGATGATGTAGTATCTACAGGATTTGCTTTTGGATTTGATAGATTGATGGATGGTATAGAGGCAAGTGGTAATTTACCTGAAATTGGTCCAAAGGTTGATGTTTATGTGGCTCCAATATCTGCAGAAACAAGACAATTGTCTTTTAATATTGCACAGAGATTACGTCAGGAAGGTATTGCTACTGAAATAGATTTATCCCGTAAGAAGTTTAAGAAATTACTATCTTATGCAAACAATCTAGGAGTTAAACAAACTATCCTTGTTGGAACGAATGATGTTCAAAACAAGCAAGTCACTGTTAAGAATATGGAAACCGGTAATCAGGAATTAGTAAATATTAAGGATATTGTTGATTATATTAAAGAAAATATTTAGAATTATTCTTATGATTCTTATTTTTAATTAGTTTAAGATTATAGGTACATTAATAAGCTTTGTTATGTTACCTTAAATTAAAGTTAATATAATCTTTAAATTTCAGAATTATTCGCAATGTTTTAAATTAAATATTTAATATAATTCACTATATTGAATTATTTTAGTTGCTTAAGAATAGTAATTAAGTAATTCATTAAATTTCATAATTATTTAAAACTAAAGTATATGATATAATTTTAACAATGCTTATTTTTCAATTAAAATAAAATGTGATAAAATGGAATTAAACTTCAGACATGAGAAAAATGGTGAAAAATTAGTTATTGCTGTAGCTCAGGATTGGAAAACTAATGAGGTTTTGATGGTTGCATTTATGAATAGGCAAGCTGTTGAAGATACATTAAAAACTAAAAAAGCACATTATTATAGCACTTCCAGATCCCAGCAATGGATGAAAGGTGAAAGTTCTGGAAATATCCAGAAAGTCAAAGAGATATATGTGGATTGTGATGGCGATTCACTTCTTTTAAAAGTTGAGCAGATTGGTGCAGCATGTCATGAAGGTTATAAATCTTGTTTTTTTAGACAAATTAACAATTCAAAAGATGTTTATAAATTAGATGAAATCACCGATGATGATATTGAAATTATTCAGGACAGATTATTTAATCCGGAAGATATGTATGGAGATAATTAATTTAATTGTAGAAATGAAACTTATAAAGAATTATTTATTTTAAAATATTATTCTAATTTTAGCTATTTGAAAGGTAATTGAAATGAATACAGATTATGATTATGAAGATTCTGTTAGATTAGTACCAGATACAAGTGCAGTTATTGAAGGTATAATTACTAGAATTATTAAGGAAAAGAATTTAAATTATCCTGAAATTATTATTCCACAGGCAGTTGTAGCGGAACTTGAATATCAGGCCAATAAAAAACGACCTACTGGCTTTACAGGTTTAAATGAACTTAAAAAACTACAAGAAAAATGTGATAATGGTGATTTGTCTATTGATTTTGTAGGTCAACGTCCATCTAACTATGAAATATCCCTTGCTAAAACTGGAGAAATTGATGCCATGATTAGGGATGTTGCAAAGGAGAATTTTGCAACCTTAATTACCAGCGATATAATTCAATCAGAAAGTGCAAAAGCATTAGGTATACCAGTTGAATATTATAAACAGAAATCTAAAGCAGATATGAAGTTAACTATTGCTGATTATTTTGATGAGTTAACCATGTCAGTACATCTTAAGGAGAATGTTCCTCCAATGGCAAAAGTTGGAAAACCAGGACATATTAAACTGGTTGAGTTGGGTAGCACTCCAATGAAATACAGTCAACTTGAGGATATGGCTGAGGAGATTCTGGAAAAGGAAAGATACGATCCAAAGACCTATTTGGAAGCTGATATGGAGGGGGCAATGGTTGTACAATCTGGTGAATTGAGAATTTCTATAGCTATTCCTCCTTTTTCAGAGGCTATGGAAATTACTGCCGTAAGACCAGTTGCAAATGTTTCACTTGAGGATTATAATTTGTCTGATAAACTAATGGAAAAACTTAAAAATAGTTCTGAGGGTATCCTTATTTCCGGTTCTCCAGGAGCAGGTAAATCTACTTTTGCGCAGGCAATCGCAGAATTTTATAAGGATACTGGTAAAATCGTAAAAACAATGGAATCTCCAAGAGATTTACAAGTTTCCGATGAAATTACCCAATATGCTCCACTCGAAGGAGATATGGAAAAAACAGCTGATATATTACTTCTTGTAAGACCAGACTTTACAATATATGATGAACTTAGAAAGAGTTATGATTTTAAGATATTTGCAGATATGCGTCTTGCAGGTGTAGGTATGATTGGTGTAGTTCATGCAACCCGTCCAATTGATGGAATTCAAAGGATTGCCAATAGAATAGAGTTAGGTGTAATTCCATCCGTTGTTGATACGACTATCTATATCGAGGATGGTCAGGTTAAAACGGTTTATGAAAATAAACTTAAGATCAAAGTTCCAACAGGTATGGTGGAATCAGATCTTGCAAGACCTGTTATAGAGGTCCGTGATTTTGAAACTGGTGAGCTTAAAAATGAGATATACACATATGGTGAACAGACTATAGTAATGGATATGGATCTTATTGATGATTTCGGTGATGAGGATAGGGAGAAAACACCGGTTGAAAAGATTGCTGAGGCGGAAATTACACGTAGGATGAGGAAATATGCACCTCGTGCTAATATACTTGTAGAACTTGAGAGCATGGAAAGGGCCAATGTATATTTGAATGAGGAATATATTCCTAAGATTATTGGTAAGAATGGTAAACGTATTGCCGAGATTGAAAAGGATATTGGTATTAGTTTAGGTGTAGATCCGATTGAAAGCTTGATGAGTAATGAACCGTTTTTAGTAGAATATCATACTAATAAAAAACATATTATATTTGATTTTCCTCGTGAGGACATTGGTAAAAGTTTTGATTTAATGATAAATGGTCAATATTTATTTACCGCAACTGTTGGTAAACATGGTGAGGTAAAGATTAGAAAATCAATTAATGTTGGAAAACAGGTTTTGGATGCAATAGAATTTGGTTTTCCAATAACTGCTGTTTATAGAGATATATAATAAGATAGGTGTTAAAAATGAAGATTGGTGCATCAACTTTAGTAACTTTTAAAGATGGTTTAGAAAACGGTTTAGGATTTTATGAAGATAATGATATTGAATATGTAGAGCTATTACATGATTATCCATCAAGGGAAATGGATATTGAAGCTATCTTGTCCTTTGATTTAAAATATACAATTCACTCTCCAATTATAGATATGAATATTTCATCATTGAACCCTTCAATTAGGGAGGCCTCTATAAATGAGGTAAAATATTCCTTTGAAAAGGCTAATGAATTAGATGTAGATACAGTTGTAGTTCATCCAGGTAAAATACCGTTTTTAGGTCAAGGTTTGGAAGAGAAAATCAATCAGATTAATAAGGCATCCATGATTGAATTGGCTGAAACTGCTGATGAGCTAGGTGTAACTGCAGTATTTGAGAATATGCCTAATATTCCAGGTTTTACCTTTACAAGACTTGAAGAACTTACCGAATTTTTAGAAGAATATAATATGGCAATGTGTTTAGATATTGGTCATGCAAACACTAATGGTTATAAAGCGGAGGAAATGTATTCTCCATTAATTAAACATATTCACGTACATGATAATCTAGGTGATGATGACTCACATCTAGCTATTGGTGAGGGAACTGTTGATTTTGATACTTTAATTTCCTCATTTGAGGCAAATCATTATGATGGAATATATATGATTGAAGTAAATCAAAAGGAATCTATCATTAAAAGTCTAGAATATTTAAGAAACTTTAAATCTTAAATTTTTTACTTTTTTTATTATATTAAGTATTTTTTAATTTTTTTTATTAGATTAATATGCTATTTATATAGAAGTTAAATCAATTAGATAAGTATTTTATAGAAAAGAAAACATAAATATAATAGTTTATTATGTTTAAATATAATTGTTTTTTTAAACAGAAAAATTTTAAATTAAAATTTTAAGAAATTATGAAGGTTTTTAATAATGTTTTGGGATGAAAAAGCCGAATGTATGGAAAGAGACGAAATTAATGAAGTGCAACTTAAAAAATTACAGAATATTGTAAAATATGCATTTGATAATGTTCCATACTATCATAAAAAATATACTGAATGTGAAGTTTTTCCAGAGGATATAGAAACTTTAGAAGATATCAAAAAGCTTCCTTTCACTACAAAAACTGATTTAAGGGAGTCCTATCCCTTTGGAATGTTTGCTGTCGATAAGAAAGAAGTTATAGAAATTCACTCATCAAGTGGTACAACAGGTAAACCTGTAGTTGGGGGATACACCAGGAAAGACATTGATTATTGGTCTGAACTTATGGCTAGAGGTTTAACTGAATGGGGCATAACCGATGAGGATATAGTTCAAAACACCCATGGATATGGTTTATTTACTGGTGGTTTCGGTGTTCATTATGGGGCACAGAAGATTGGAGCTACAGTTGTACCAATTTCTACAGGTCAAACTCGTCGTCAGGTAGAACTTATGAACGATTTCGATACTACCTTGCTTGTTGTAACTCCTTCCTATGGTTTATATATTGGCGAAGTTGCAAAGGAAGAAGGTTTTGACCCTAGGGATTTTGGTCTTAAAGCTATTGCATTCGGTTCTGAGATGTGGACTGAGGAAATGAGAAAGAGATTGGAAGACACATTCGGTGTTCCTGCATATAATATTTACGGACTTACTGAAATGATGGGTCCAGGTATTGGTGTAGAATGTAAAGAGCAAAACGGTCTTCATATTGCAGAGGATTTCTATTATCCGGAAATTATTGACTCAAACACTGGTAAAAACTTAGCTGAAGGTGAAAAAGGAGAATTAGTTCTAACTAATCTTCAAAGAGAAGCTATGCCGATTATTAGATTTAGAACTAAAGATATTACAGCACTTCATTATGATAAATGTGACTGTGGAAGAACTTTCTGTAGAATGGAAAGAATCACTGGTAGAACCGATGATATGATTAAAGTCAAAGGTGTAGCAGTATTCCCATCACAAATTGAAAAGGCTTTACTTAAAGTTTCTGAAGTTGAACCTCATTATCAAGTTATTGTTACACGTCCAGGTTCTTTAGATGAAATCGAGGTAAAGGTTGAAACATCACCTGATCTTTTCTCCGATGATGTTACAGAAATGTTAGGTATTCAAAGAAAAATTGGGGAATATATCAAGAATGAGATTGGAATTAAAGTTAAAGTTACTTTAGTTGAACCAAAAAGTATCCCAAGAAGTGAAGCTAAAGCTGTAAGGGTTATTGATAAACGTAACTTTAATTAATTTAATTTTATTTATTTAAATTTATGAAGGAATTTCTATGGAAAAAGTAAAACAACTTTCAATATTTTTAACAAATCAAAAGGGTAGATTATATAAAGTATTAGATATTTTAGGTAAAAATGGTGTTAACATACGTGCATTATCACTAGCTGACACCTCTGAATTTGGTATTTTAAGACTCATTGTAGATGATCCTAATAAAGGTCAAAAAATTTTAGAGGATAATAATTATACTATTAAAATTTCAACAGCTATTGCAGTTGAATTAAATGATGTTCCTGGAGGATTATCTTCAATCTTAAAAATATTAAATGATAATGATATCAATTTAGATTATCTTTATGCATTTACTCATGAAAAAACAGATAATGCAATCTTGCTTTTATGTACTCATGATTTAGATTTACTTATTAAAGTGTTACATAAGGAAAATGTAAGGATTGTACCTTCAGATGAGGTTTATAATTTATAAAATTTTTAATTTTTTAATTTAATCTTTTTTTTTTAGATTTTATTTTTAATTCTGGTTCTATTTTTTTAAAGATAAGTATAATGTTTTATATATTTAGAAAGAATTAAATATTAGTATATTAAATTATTAATGGAATCGAAATGAATTTAATATTAAATTTATAAATTTAATTAAAATAGTCTTGGAATTGGATTTATAAATTTAATAATGTAATGTTGAATTTAAAAACTTTTAAAAATGTTAATTATTGAGATGATATAAAATGAAAGGTACATGGAAACTACACCTTAGAATGTGGCTTGCTTCTATTCTCATGTTTGTACTGTTATATGTAATTTTAAGCATTGTTGGTTTTGCATGTGGATTAGGTGGTAGTGTATTATTCTATCTTATTTTAACCTTGGCTATAACCTTTATACAATATTTAATTGGACCTAAAATGGTTGAAATGTCCATGAATGTACAAAGAGTTTCACCAGAAGAAGCTCCTGATTTACATCGTATGGTTGAAGAATTAGCTAATAATGCAGGACTTCCAAAACCTACTATTGGTATTGCTGAAACATCAATCCCAAATGCATTTGCATATGGTAGATCCCATAGGGATGGTCATATAGCAGTTACCAGAGGAATTTTAGGTCTTTTAACTTATGATGAACTTAAAGCTGTTTTAGGTCATGAAATGTCACATATTAAACATCATGATATGGCTATAACCACCATAATAAGTGTAGTTCCAACTATTTGTTATTATTTGGCTTGGAGTACTATATTTTCTAGTAACGATGATAACGCTGGTGCAATTATTGGAGTTATAGGTTTAATATTCTATTTCATTGGTCAATTACTTGTATTGCTTGTTTCAAGAATAAGGGAATATTATGCGGATCAGGGTAGTGTTGAACTTGGTTGTAAACCGGAACATTTGGCTACAGCATTATATAAGTTAGTTTATGGTTCAGCAGCATCACCTGAAGATGAGATTAAAAATGTTGAGGGTTCCAAAGCATTTTTCTTAAATGATGTATCACATGCAGAAAGAGACATTAATGAACTATCTCAAGTGGATTTAGATGGCGATGGTGTGTTAGGCTCTCAAGAGCTTAAAAATCTTAAAAATTCTAACATTAAAATATCTGCTGGTAGTAAATTTATGGAAATATTCTCAACCCACCCGGATATGTTAAAAAGGGTTAAAAGATTAGCTGAATTACAAGAAGATTATTAAATAGCATTTAAATGCTATTATTTATTTTTTTTATTCTATCTATTTAGTTTTTTCATGTTTTAATATATCTGTTTTTTTATGTACAAAATTATTATTTTTGTTTATAATGCTCTTATTTTGTTTATTATTTTTTTATAAAAATATTATAATTTAATCCAAATATTTATAATGTAATAAAAATATAAATAATATTAATTATATTTGAATAATTAAAATTAATTTAGTAATAAAATCAGGTATTTCTTTTAGTTTGGAGGATTTTAATGGTTAGTAAAGTTTTAGCAGCAGTTATATCATTCTTTTTACCAGGTGTTGGTCAAATTATACAAAATGAAAGTTTAAATGGATTATTGATTTTCATTTTAACAATTATAATATTCGGAATATTATATTATCTTTCTGCTTCATGGATTGCCGAGCTGGTTTGGTTTATTATTGGTCTTGTTTCTGCATATGATGCATATCAGTTACCTGCTAGATAAATTTACCTTTCCTTTTTTTAATTAGTCTATTTGCCCTTATTTTTTGGTTACTGAAATATTTTTAAAGTAAAATCTCTAATTTTCTCATGATTTATAATTCTTAAGTTTTTAAAATTTATCAGATAATCCTCATTTATATAATTCTATCTGAATAAATAATTTAATATATTAAAATCAATAATCTATAAAATAATTGAATTTAATTATATTAATAAATTAGATTATAGAGTTATAATTTGAGATTATTTAAATGCATGGAAGTTATATGATGGAAGAGTATGATTTGATTATTATTGGTGGAGGTCCTGCAGGTCTTTCAGCAGGAATATACTCTGGAAGGCAAAATTTAAAAACATTAATTATTGATAAAGATTTAATCGGTGGTCAGGCAAGGGAAATACCTTTAATTGAAAATTTTCCAGGTTGTCTGGATGAATCTGGATTAGAAATAATTGAAAGAACCGAAAAACAGGCAAAACAATATGTGGAAATACATGATATGGAAGGGGTTAACTCAGTTGGTAAGGATGACAATAATAACTTCATTGTAAAAACATCAAAAGAGGAATATCTTTCAAAGGCTTTAATATTAACAACAGGTTCCAAACATAAACAACTTAATGTTAAAGGTGAAAATGAACATCTTGGACGTGGTGTTTCATATTGCGCCACTTGTGATGGGATGTTCTTTAAAGGTAAGGATATAGCCATTGTTGGAGGAGGAAATACTGCGGTAACTAATGCCCTGTATTTAAATGATCTTGGATGTAATGTTACATTGATTCATAGGCGTGATGCTTTAAGGTGTGAGAAGATTCTTGAGGATAAGCTGAAAGAAGAGGATATTAATATTATATGGAATACTACCGTTGAAGAAATATTGGGGGATCCATTGGTAAGCCATATAAAACTTTTAAATAAGGATGGCACTGAATCCGAGATTGATGTTAATGGGATATTTATATCAATTGGTGACATTGCTTTAAATGAACTGGCTTTGTCTTTAAATGTAGATGTAGATAGTGAGGGAAACATCATAACCGATAAAGAGCAGAAAACTAATATTGATAGAGTTTATGCTGCAGGTGATGTAACCGGTGGTGTTAGGCAGTGGATTGTTGCTTCAGGTGAAGGCGCAGTTGCAGCTTTAAGTGCATATAAGGACTTATTAAATGCCGATTTAATTTAATTTAAATCATAAGTCTTTATTTAGTTTTCAACTATCTTATTATTTTGAATCTATTAATGGTTATTGTGTTTTCAATTTCCAGTTTCTTATAGATTAGTCTAACCTTATCTTAAATCGTTTTATATTCTAATCTATTTATTTTTATTTTATGTATAAAATTATTCTTGTTTTTAACTTTTTAATATGCAATACTTCTATTTTTATTTTTAATTTTTATCAATATACTAAATTTTATAAACAAAAAGAGTATAAAAATTAAATTAATGATAATTTTAAGAAAAAGTAAAAAATTGTGGGAAATGTATCCTATTGGACCTATTAAAGGAGCTTTAAACTCAAAAAGGACTCCTCACTTTATAGGAACTTTTAAATTAAAAAAAGATGAAAATGGAAAACTCAGTATTAGTAGGTTCATAATTAACATGAATATTAATGATAATTCAACATTATTTGAAAAATTCTATCCTCCACAGGAAGCAATTAGAATCTTGAGAAAACAAATTGTATTATTGGCAAATCATGATGGGGAAATGGAGGATTTTTTAGATTCAATTAATATAAACTATAGATTTACAAGAATATGTGATTATTGTACATTGGAAAATTATATTACTATTATTAACTCAGATTGTTCGTATAAATATCATAACCAGTATATATGTAAGGACTGCGCTGAGGATACAATTAAAAGGGAACTTAAACTTAGAGGATATGATAAAAAGGTATTTAGAAACTTCAAAAAAATCCTTGAAAAAACCAATGATTTGGAAACTGTTATTTCAATGTTATCTCCTAAATTTGATCCTTTGAGTCATCCCGATTTAACATTATATGATAAGGTTAAAGTAGATAATTCAAGAAAAATTCCAGAAATTGCAATGAGTAGGCTTAAGATACCTAAGGAATTTAAGGATATCTTAATAGATAATGGAAATACTAAGCTTCTTCCTGTTCAAATTTTATCAATAAAGGAAGGTCTTTTAAAGGGTGAAAATATTTTAGCAGTTTCCGCTACTGGTAGTGGAAAAACCTTGATTGGGGAAATTGCTGGTATACCACAAGCTCTTAATGATAAAAAATTTATATTTTTAACTCCTTTAGTTGCTCTTGCAAATCAGAAATACAGGGATTTTAAGAAAAAATACGAACCTTTGGGTTTAAAAGTTTCTATTAAAGTAGGTAGAAATAGGGTAAAAGCCAAAGGAGAATTAAGACTTCCAGATAAAAGTATTGCAGATTCTGATATAATTGTGGGAACCTATGAAGCATTGGATTATATGATTAGAAGTGGAAAAACTGATGAACTAAATAATCTTGGAGTGATTTTAATTGATGAAATCCATATGATTGATGATGAGGACAGGGGTACCCGTTTAAATGGATTAATAAAAAGGATTACCTATTTATATCCTAATGCACAGCTTATAGGATTATCTGCAACAGTTAAAAATCCAGAATACTTGGCAAGTAAATTTCACATGAATCTTGTACAATATAGCAATAGGCCGGTTCCACTTTTAAGACATTTAAGTTTTGTTAGAAATGAATCTGAAAAAAGGGATATTATGAGGAGACTTATTATATCCGAAAATCATAAAGTTTCTAAAAAAGGATATAAAGGTCAAACTATCATATTCACTAATTCTAGACGTAAAACGACTCAAATTGCCAAGTATTTAACAGATAAAAGAATTAAAGCTGCTGCTTACCATGCGGGATTATCCTATTATAAGAAGGAAAGGATAGAAAAGGATTTCGATAAGGGTAAATTGGAGGCAGTGGTTACAACTGCTGCTCTTGCTGCAGGTGTGGATTTTCCTGCAAGCCAGGTAATTTTCGATACGTTGATGATGGGTAATAAGTGGATATCTCCAAACGAGTTTTCCCAAATGCTTGGAAGGGCTGGACGTCCATCATATCATGACCGTGGTGTGGTGTATTTACTCCCCGAAATTGGTAAAAACTTTGACAATAATACCGAAGAGGCAGTGGCGTTAAACCTATTGGAAAGTGATAATGAGGATGTTGAAATTGTTTATGAGGAGGATGAACTTAAGGAACAAATTCTGGCCGATATCTCATCCACTGCTATTGAAACTAAAAAAGATTTAGATGATTTTTATAAGGATATAGATGTTCCCTCAGATCCTACATTTATTACTAGGGAATTGATTGATAAAGGATTAGTAAGTTATGAAAAAGGTCTTTTAAAGGTTACCAAATATGGAAAAGCTGTCACAATGAGCTTTTTATCTATAAACAATGCAGAAAAGATTAAGGAATCTATATTCAATATTAATTACTTTAAAGAATCAACTTATATTAAGAATAATATTGAGAAAATTCTTAATCCAAATAGCAGGTTCTTTAAGGATATTATTAATAAATCAATTAATAATGATAAGGAAAAGACAAATAAAATTTTTAAAATCATTGATAAAAAGGAGTTAAATCAGCTTAAGGTTAAAACTATTGCGATGGATTTGGAATTATTCGATAGTGCCTATCTGTCTCCAGTATTACAGAATCAAATTGCTAATAAGTTAAAGATTAATGTTTCCTCAAGGTTATTTGCAGAGTCTACATTGGATATAATATCCTCCGGTGATACATTAAATAAGTTAGATACCAAATTTCAGGATGCCTTAATTAGACTTCAATCCGATTTTTTAAGATGTGATTGTTTAGATAAACCTTTCTGTGATTGTCTTCAAAGAGGAATTTCCTATTTAATAATTAATGAAAGATTAAAAGGCGAGGATCCTATTAATATCTCAAAAACATTATATAAAAATTACCAAATACATACTTATCCTGGAGATATCTTCTCATGGTTAGACAATTATATTAAGAATTTGGATGCAGTTAAAAGAATTTCCCAGTCATTTGACGATAAAAAGTTAGTGAAACAGACTGAATATCTAATTAAACAGATTGAAAATCCTCACATTGAAGAGGCTAAATCTAAAAAACATCATAATAAAAATAAGTCCAAAAAGAAACACCACAAAAAATCTAAAAATAATAAATCCAAGGATAATCCAAATTTAAAAAAGTCAAAGGATATTAATAAAACTAAAAATGATGATGAAACACATTCCAAAAAATCTAAAAATAATAAAATACATTCTAAGAAATCTAAGGATAATGGTAAAACTAAGAGTAGGAATAAATCCCATTCTAAGGATCCTAAAGACAATAAAAATAGAAACAATAAAGCACATTCTAAGAATTCCAAAAATAATCATAAGAAGAGTAAGAATAATGATAAACACTCAGCTAATAAAAAACATAAATCAAAGATTTCCAATAATTTAAAGGATTCTTCAAATGCAAATAAAAACCCTAAACCAAATAATAGTCAGAATTCCAATAATTATAAATCTAAAAATATCAAAAAAGACTATAGTAATGTTAATAAATCCGAACAAGATAATAATACCAGTAAGGACAAAAACAAGAAAAATAAGAAAAATCAATCAAAAAGAAAAGTAATTAAGATTACAGGTACTTTAACTTTTTAATTATTAATTTTTTATTTGGTTTTTTAAACTGATTATTTTATCTAAAAATTAGGATAAATTTATAATTATTAAACATTATATATAATAATTGCAATTGCCCAAACAAATTAAATTTACTTAGAAAAATACTTTCAGTAAAGATCCGTATTTTTAGTTGTATTGGTAGATATTATCTATAAAGGACATATCTAATGAAAATAAATTCTTGGATTATATTTAATGAAATATTAATTATCTAATTGGACTTTTATTTAATAATATCTCTTGAATGTAATTCAATAAATCATAAATAATCTATTGTTTGTGATTTGTTTTTATTTAAATCTTAGCTTGATGATATAACTAAATAAATAGAGTCATCGTAAAAGCAAGTTTTAGGTATTTAACATATTATAAGCTTTAATTAGTTAAATTTATTGCTTTATCATTTAAGGATTATTATTTAAAAATACCTAATTAATTATTATTTATTATATATTTCCTAAAGGATTTTTTAAATAGAATCTGTTCTTTATATTTAATATTAACTATTGTGTGCTTTTTTTAATATATGAGGTTCCTACCAAATAAATATCCATAAAATGGTTTTAAATAGTTTTTTGTTAGTTTTAGTATTATTATTTAAAAATGATTTATATTTCCAAATAGTCTTTTTTTATTAAATCTATTTTTACATCGGATTGGAATTTCTCTTCAATATTACTTATAATATCTATTTGATTAGATGCAATTAAATAGGTGACCTGTACATTATAGTCTTTTTTAATTACCTTCAGATTATATTTTCTCAACTCGGAGTCAACTTCTTTAATATTTTTATAATCGAATATAGCTTCATAGATATTAAAAAGTTCCATATTAACAATTTCAGCTTCCTCAATCGCTTTTAAAATTGAATGTGAGTATGCTCTAACTAAACCTCCGGCACCTAATTTGATACCTCCAAAATATCTTGTAACTATCGCAACAATATTGCTTAGATCATTTTTTATAAGGACATTCATCATTGGTTTACCTGCAGTACCGCTAGGTTCTCCATTATCATCATAACCCTGTGAATCACTTACTATATATGCTGTGCAGTTATGGGTTGCATCTGAATATCTGGTGGAAACCTCTTCAATAATTTTTTTAACTTCTTTTTTATCTTTTGCAGGATACAGCCTTGCTATAAAATTTGACTTTTTAATATTTATTTGGGCTTCTACAGGTTTTTTAATTGTTTTCATAAATATCATTTAAAATTTTTATAGTTAAAGTTAAATAATTGGTTTTATCTATATTATTTACAGATATGTTTATATATTTTATAATAAAAATATTTAATTAACTTTGATTTAATTAAATATTAAAAAATATTAGGAAATAAATTTAATTAGACTATTTTTTAGGCAAAATTAAATTTATTCTAATATAAAATTATATTAGAGGTATATTATGGCTGATAAAAAAGCAGTTATATTGGTATTTTTAATAGTGGCAATTATCGGTTGTTTAATAGGTAGTGTTGCAGGTATGGCATCAGGTCCTATAAATTTAAATTTAACCAATGACAATAATACTACTTTATTGAATAATACTTCAGATGAGAATAATACGTCTTTAACTGATACTATTTCCAATCAACCTAGTCAGGATACCCAGCAAGTTTCCGAATCTTCAACTAGCTCTAGTCAACAGGATTCATCTTCATCTAGTAGCAGTGACAGTGATAATAATAACAATAACAATAACAATAATAATGGTCATAGTTCTGATGGTGGACAGAATAATGGAGGTAGTGATTCTGGAGGAAGTAGTTCAGGCGATTCTGACTCAGGATCATCTAGTTCTAATGGTAAAGGTAATTAATAATTAATTTAGGAGGTGTAATTATTCCAGAAAAGAAAGATATAGAGAATATGATAAAGTCTTTAGAAGAAGATCATGATGCAGGTTATATATCTGACGAGAAATATAAAGAGCTTTTTAATAGATATCAAAAGGTTTTAAGACAGTTAAATAAAGAAGAAGCTGATAATGAAATAAAAACTGAAGATAAAAAAGTTAATAAACCTATATCCAATCACGAACCTTCTATTGAAAAAAGTAGTAGTAATATTAATGTTAATAATATTAATAATCAGAAGAAAGAGGGGAATAAAAAAGTTAATAATGATTTATTAAATAATAAATTTGATATTGATAATTCTAATTATTACTCTAATGATTTAGAACCTAAACAAGATTTTATTACTAGATATGAAAGAGAAATTATGAGTGTTTTAGTTGCAGTTCTAATAATATTTATTATTCTAACAATTTATATTTTAATTGCAATGTAAATGTCTTATAACTTTTTCCAATTCTTTTTTTTTACAATGCTCTTTTTTTTAGTTTTTTTAATTTTTAATTGATTTTATGTTTTCCATATTATATACATTATAAAACTATTTTAATAGATTAAGTATTTCATTTAAAATTATTATAATAACAAGTCATTTTATTCATTGTAAAATTTTTAAATGATTTTAATTAATTATTCTTTGTTTTAAATACCTATTCCTATTTCTGGCTTATTTCTATAATAATAATTTTATTAATATAAAAATAGTTTTTTTAATTTATTTTTCCTTTTTAATCTAAATCTAAATTATTAAAATAGTATTTTTATTATATTTTTTTTAATCTAAGGAGTAATAGGGATTTTAATTAGTTATATAAAATTAGCATATTTAATTTATATCTTTTTTGATATATTGGTAAATAGAATTTTAAGAAAATAGTATTTAATTTATTAAAAAATGAAAAATCTTAGTAATCTAAGAGTTTTTCAGTGTCCAATAAAACAGAATTGATTGCAAGGGATAAAAGTTCTTTTCCATAATCCTCATCAAGATAAACTCCATTTTCCTCCACATCTTTTGCTCCTGCATCAATGCCAGGATCATTTTGACGAGCCTCTTTAAATGCATATAATCCAATTTCACTGTAAAGCTCTAAATTTCCCTGATTTTTAACTTGATTATCATCAAGGATATTTAATATTTTACCCATTGAAAGTTCACCGCTTCCACCATGAGGTCCTTCAGTTTCAATAAGTTTATTGTTAAATATAATATCCAATCCGGTTTGATTTTCAATATATTCTAAATTTTCTATAACTGGAGTGTTTCCTCCATGGCCATTTACAATAATAACCTTTTCAATGTGAAGATATTTTTTAGCTTCATTTAATATATCCCTTATATTAACTGTAAGTTCTTCAAGAGTATTATGTTCGCCATGATCTATCTCATCTAATTCATAAGAAGGATATATAACACCTAAAAATTTAGCTCCACTTAGAAGTGATGAATTGAATGCGACATAGGATGCTATCTTTGCATCTGTATCTATTGGTAGTGCAGGTCCATGATTTTCAAGATGTGAGCCTAAGGCAATAATACCAATTTTATGTATGTTCTTATCACGTACATTACCTGCATTATATCTTAATTCCACCATAATCTAACCTTTTATTACATACCTTTACTTGTTTTATATCTTAATTTAAATTTAGATGATTTGAAATTTAGATCTCTAAATTCCAAATATCATCACCAACAAAATGCAATGATTTAATTGCCTTTCCTTTTGAAGATTCAACCATTTCTGGTCCACTTATTAAACTTTCACCAATTGCAAGTGGTTTATGGTTATTGACGTCAACAATTACAACAACATCTCCAGGAACTATATCATCATCGGCCTCAACAATACCCGGACTCATAATATCTGCACCATTAGTTACAAATCTTACAGCACCCATATCCACTACAACTGTTTTGTTTTCAAGATCTTCATTAGCTAAAATTGCTTTTAATGTTGGATAAGGTTTATCATCAATCATGATTATGTATGGTTCACTATTAACTAAGATATAATTATATTCATCGGTTTCTAAAACTTCAACACTAGATTTATTATTTATTAAAGAACCATATTCTCCTAATTCTTGTTTAATTTCTTTGATTCTTTTTTTCTTCAAATAATATCTTTTTTTTAACATTCAAATTTAGCACCTACTAAATATCTTATAAATTTATATATAAATTTTAAAAGTTATATAATTATTTTTCTTTATTAAATATGTATTTAAGTGATTAATTTTTTGAATAAAAATTTTTTCTAATATATTTCTTAATTTAGAAAAAGTTTTTTATGTATAATTGTAATAATATAATATAATTTTTACTTATTTTTACTAAAAAACATAAAACATTTATATACTACTTTATACATAAATTAAATTGTTATTTTTACTAAAAATTTTTTCCATAGTTTTCTAATAAATCATTTTTAAACTATACTTTTAGTAATTGAAAAACATTGATTTTTAAATTTAGGGAAATTATAAGTTGATTTTGAAATTATAATTTTTCTTTAAGTATGAATCATAAATTAATTATAGTAATATAGGTGATTATCGTGAGCGGACAACAAAATGTTCAAAGACCACTTGACGCATTAGGAAAAGCAACAAACTCTCCTGTTTTGATCAAACTTAAAGGAGACAGAGAATTCAGAGGAATCTTAACTAGTTTTGATTTACACATGAATTTAGTTCTTAATGATGCAGAAGAATTAAAAGATGGACAAGTCGAAAGAAGATTAGGTACTGTCCTCATTAGAGGAGACAATATAGTATATATCTCCCCATAAGCGAAATATATTACTATCTATGTGTAAAATAATATTATATTAGCGATAGCTATATAATATTACATTTTTTCATTATATTCAATTTATTTTAACAATTTAGGAGGAATTAACAGTGAAAGGAACACCTACAATGGGTAAAAAGAATAAAAAAACCCATATAAGATGCAGAAGATGTGGAAGAAATACCTACCACTTACGTAAAAAAGTCTGTTCTTCTTGTGGATTTGGTAAATCTAAAAAAATGAGAAGTTACAACTGGCAAAACAAAAAATCAGTAACTGGTCAAAGATTAATTTAAATACTTATTTTATTTTAAATAAGTATAATCTTTAATTATTTAATTAAAGTCTTTTTTTATTCTAATTATCTTTACAACTAATTCTAATAGTTATCATTAATTAATATCTATTTTTCATTATTTTTTATTTTATAAAATTCCTATTTCTAAGGTCTATTTTTTTATTTTGGAATTTCTTAAAAGAAGTGTTATAGTTTTAATAAAATCCTTAATTTGGATCTATTTTAAAATATAATCTGTTTTTATATTAAATTAAAACAAGCCTTTAGTTATTTTAAAAATAATAGTATTCTTATTTTATCTATAAATTTTATATTGATATATATTTTTAATTTAATAAATTAATTTTATTTAAAAATAGTTTTATTTGTTAAAATATGCTTTATTTAATATTAAACATGTATTTCAAGTGTAAAACTAGTTATAAAGTATGGTGTATATTTTATTTTGTTTTATACATATGTTTCAAGTGTAAAATTAGTTATAACATATGAAGTATTTTTTGTTTAATGTTAAACATATGTTTCAAGTGTAAAATAGGTTATAATGTATAGTTTATAGTTTATTTAATCTTAAACATCTATTTCAAGTGTAAAAACTTAAATAAGGGATACATTAAACTTTATTTTATATTAAACTTAATTTTAAATTATTCTGATAAATTATTCTGATAATCATAAACTACAATCTCGTCAAGAGAATATTTATTGAAATTCTTTAATTTTTGATTCTAATTTTCTATTAACCTCTTCAAGTAATTGTAAATTTTTACCAGTTTTATTTAAAATCATAGAGATAATATAATCAGACTCATCTTCAACATAATTCTCATTTAATTCTTCAGCAATACTGTCCCATAAATCAACAGCCCAATTTTTACGGCCGTCGTATACTACATCTATTAAGGATAAGGTTCCATTCTGAACTCTAATTAATCTATAATCTGATTTAGGCTTAGATTTTTTACCTTCTTTATTACAGTCTAAATATAAGCCATTCTCTATTTCTTCAGAGTAGTCACCTGCTTTTACAAAATTACCTTCAATTGAATAACCATTAGTAACAGTTTTATCTAATCCGGTAACGTTTTTAAGCCATCCGCCTGTTGCTCTGAAATCTATAGAAGGATCTATATTTCTAAGTTCCCTAGACCAATTTAATAACATAATTTATCCTTTACCTTGATTTTTAAAAATATATTAAATAATTAAAGATTTAATTATTTAATAAAAAAATAATTAATGTAAATGAATTTTTACAAAAATTATTAATTCTCATCTTGAAAAAACATGAGAATTACCAATCGCAATAATAGGTTGGTTAATATATAATATCCCAATTTTCCAAGAGCATGTGAAAAGTAATTTATAAGTGTTTCATGAATAAATATATTAAAAATTTTATATTTTTTTAGAATTTCCTTAATAGGATTTTAAAGGATAATAGTTAATATTAAATATAATTATTAACTAATTTATAAATGAATTATATTAATTAACTTTCTTAATTAAGGAAACTTAATTAATCTAATTCTAACAAATATATAAGTGATTAAATGGAAGAATTGTTAGAAAAATTTGATATTGTTCCAAATAATATAGAAATATTTAAAGTAGCTTTTATACATGGGTCCTATTCTACTACTCATGGTTTAGACCATGATTATGAACGTTTGGAGTTTTTAGGTGATTCTGTATTAAATATGCTTGTTTCTGACTATATTTTTAATAAATATCCTTTACTTGAGGAAGGTAATTTAACCAAAATTATGGCAAATTATGTTTGTCAATCTGCATTAATTTATTATTCTAAACAATTAGGATTAGATAAACACATAAAAATCAATGTAGAAGAACACAACATAACTCAAAATGAAGTTTTATCTATTTCTGCAGATATCTTTGAATCCTTTTTAGGTGCTATCTATATAGATCAAGGAATTGATAAAGCAAGGGAATATCTGGAAAATAATATTTATCATTATATTGATGAGAATAAAATATTCTTTTATGATTATAAATCTATTATTAAGGAGTACGGTGACTCTGAAGAGGTTGAAGTCAACTATGAAACAGTTAAAGAATATGGAGTTCCTCATGATAAAACATTTATTATAAGAATTCTTGTTGATGGTAAACCTTGTGGACAAGGTAAAGGTAAAAATAAAAAAGAAGCAGAGCAACTTGCTGCTCAACAGGCTATTGAAAGATTAAATTTAAATTAAAATTTTCATTAATATTTTTAATTAAATATTAATATCTTTTTTTTAAACAATTTATATAACTATTGTTAAAATTTATAGATGAATTTTGATTTTTCATATTTTAAGAATATTGGATCATTCTTAATTATAGAAATAATTAACAAGTCTTTATTTAATTTTTTTTTAGATATATTTCTAGAAATAGTATTTTTATTTTTAAATAACAATAAATATAAATAGTCTTAAACATTGAAAAGAACTAGATATCTTATATTTTTAAATTCAAAGATATTTAATAAAAAATGAACATAAAAAAAGAAAAATTTAGGAAAATAAGGTTTAAAGATTACTTACTAAATGACTTATCTGATCTGTACTAATTAAACCTTCAACTTTAAAATCATCATTAATTACTGGTAAACAGGATATGTTATGTTCTTTCATTTTAAATGCTACATCTGCAATAGAATCTGATGATTTACAATATAAAACATCCTTTGTCATTACCTGCTTAAGACTATCGCAGTTTATCGCAATAGATTTTGATAAATCCCAAGATGTAATTATACCAACTAATTTATCTCCTTCTAAAACAGGTATATGTGTTGAATCATCTTTTAACATGATTGTAGCAGCATCTTTAAGACTTGCGTCACTTTGAATAGTTGCAATATCTTTTTCCATAAGATCCTCTACAACATTCTCTGATAAGAATTGGCTTACAATATAATTCAATTGACCTGATTCAATAAAGAATGCATCATGACCTTTCGTGGATTTTATCTCACTAAAGTTAACCTCAACATTGTTTGCTTGAAGTGCAGTTAAAATATCATTGATTTGTTCTGTAGGATATAACCAATCGGAATCTATTGAAATTAATTGGGTTTTAGCTTTAATGTTTTTAAGTCCATCTATTAGTGATCCTTTGTAAGATAAGTCAAAGTAATCAATAGCTTTGGTTACATATAAATAACTATTTGCGTCGAATCTTTTAACAAAGGTAGCACCCTGATGATGGAGATAGCTTTCAACCTGGAAATCAGGATCTGAATCAAAGTTATAACTTAATTCATTTTTATCCTGTAAGTCCCTTCCAAATTTCTCGTACATTGACTCCTCAGATAAATATGTGATATGTGCAATCATACGTGCTACTGATAAGCCTGCCTCCGGAGCTTTACTATCATAATAGTTTCCGTTATTCCAATTAGGATCCTTTACTATTGATTGTCTTGCAACCTCATTAAATGCAATTTGCTGAGGTGAGGTTCTTGCTGTAGTTGCAATAGCAATTATTTTTTTAACAAAATCAGGATAATCTACAGCCCATTGGAGAACCTGCATTCCTCCCATAGATCCCCCGATTACACAGAGTAATTGTTTAATTCCTAATGAATCAATTAATTTCTTCTCGGCATGAACCATATCTGAGATTGTAATAAATGGAAAATTAAGACCATACTCTTTACCGGTTTCAGGGTTGATTGATGCGGGACCTGTTGTTCCAGAACATCCTCCTAAAACATTAGATGCTATTACGAAATATTTATTGGTATCTAAAGCTTTACCTGGTCCTATTAATATTTCCCACCATCCCGGTTTTTTATCACCTTCATGCCATCCTGCTGCATGTGCATCTCCACTTAAAGCATGGCAAACTAAAATAGCATTATTTTTTTCTTTATTTAGTTCTCCATATGTTTCATATGCTATTGTAACATCTTTTAGGCTTTGGCCTGACTTGAGTTTCAATTCATCATGAATTGTATAATATTGTGTTTCTACAAGACCAATAGATTTTTTTTCCATTTTCATCCCTAATGTAATTCTTTTTTTTTAAATTGATTAATTATTAATATTATATATTTTCTATCTTATTTAATTAATATATATAAATATAAATTATATAATATAAATAACTATTGTTATAATATAATTTAAATATTATTTCATATAATAAAAAAGTGTTATAGGTGTATATAATATAAAAGAAATAATTTTATATGAGAATATTAAATATTTATCTAAATTAAAGGAGGCTTGAATGGTGAAGATTTGTCCTCAGTGTCATAGTGAAAATAAAGATGAAGCTAAATCTTGCATTAAATGTGGGTATACTTTTAGGGATGATGTACCATATTATCACAGGGTACAATTAAAATCTATTCGATGTCCTCAATGTCATAATGTTATAACAAATTTAAGTTATGGATTCTGTCCTAAATGTGGATTTGAATTTCAAAAAAAGGAGAAAAATGTAACTTATAACTATTTGGAAGTTATACCTAAATCCGAACATGAAAACTCAATAACTTTTGGATATATATTCTCAGTTTTCATACCAATAATAGGTCTTGTTTATGGAATATATAATTTTACAAGAAAAGGAGATGTTGAGGCTAAAAAAGCTGGTATTAATCAGATAATAATGTCTGTACTATTTCTAGTTATGGACATAACATATTTCTATTTCTTGTTTAATATGGGTTTATTTAAATTTTAATTATTTTAAATTAATTATTAAACCCTTTATGTAAAAATGCTATTTTTTTTAAACTATCCCTCTTATGGAATAAATTTAGTTTTTAATGAGATTTAATAAATAAAATTCAAAGTCATCAGCTTATTTTAAATATATTGTAGACAATCAGAATATACATTCTAGATTATTTTAATGGATTAAAGAAATAGTTGGTTTATTTTAGTTATCTTATGAATTAACTATAGAATAGTAAACTTATTTTAAATTAGTTTTGTATGAAAAAAAGTTATAAAAACAGTAGATTTATTCTACTGCCTTATTTAATGCTTGATCAAGGTCGGCTATAATATCTTCCACATTTTCAATACCTACGGATAACCTTATAAAATCAGGTGTTACACCACTTGCAAGCTGTTCCTCAGGTGATAGGTTTGAGTGTGTGGTAGTTGCCGGATGTACAACCAATGTTTTAGTATCTGCAATGTTTGCAAGATGACTTGCTAAATCCACATTTTCAATGAATTTTCTACCTTCTTCAAGACCACCCTTGATACCAAATCCTATAATGCCTCCATACTTACCATTTAAGTATTTTTTTGCATTTTTATGTGTTGGGCAGGATTCAAGTCCAGGATAATTTACCCAAGCAACTGCAGGATGTTTTTCTAAGAATTTAGCAACCTCTAATGCATTTGCACAATGTTGGTTGACCCTTAGGGACAAGGTTTCCAGACTTTGCATAAATAAAAATGAGTTAAATGGACTAATACAGGTTCCAAGATCCCTCATCATTTGAACACGTGCCTTTGTAATGTATGCTTTGTTTCCAAATTCCTCACTATAAACAATTCCATTATAACTTTCATCAGGCTCTGTAAATTCCGGGAATTTACCGTTTGTCCAGTCAAAGTTACCACTATCTACAATCACACCACCCATACTTGAACCATGACCGCCTATAAATTTAGTGGCGGATTCTACTACAATGTCTGCACCATGTTCAATTGGTTTAACCATTGTAATTGCTGAAGTGTTATCAACAATTAGTGGTATGCCATGGGAATGTGCAATTTCTGCTAATTTATCAAAATCAGGAACATCTAATTTAGGATTTCCAATTGATTCACAGTAAATAGCTTTAGTTTTATCGTTTATCGCAGCCACATATTCTTCAAGATTCTGGGAATCTACAAAATTAACTTTAATGCCCATTTTTGCTAGTGTTTTTTTAAAGAGTATAAATGTTCCACCATACAGATTATCTGCAGATACAATCTCATCCCCACATTTTGCAATATTAAAAATTGATAAAAATATTGCTGATAAACCTGAGGATTGAGATAATGCACCTACTCCCCCTTCAATTGCATTAACACGTTCCTCAAATGCTGAATTTGTAGGATTTGATAACCTTGTATAAATATGTCCCTCTTCTTTAAGGGCAAATAATTTAGCAGCATATTCTGTACTTTCAAACATATATGAAGTAGTCTGATAAATAGGTAATGCCCTTGAACCAGTTGCAGGATCTGCCTCTTCCTGACCTGCATGAACTTCTAATGTACGTTCACCATATTTTTTATTTTTATCCAATTTATCACCTTAATATAATTGATACATTAATGATTTATTAAAATAATATTATATAAATTTAAATCATTTCTAATTTTCAAATATTAATTAGATAATTTTACTTGTATTTTTATTAAGAGTAACTTTAGCTAATTTTATTCATGGATTTAAATATAACGATAAAATCTATAAAAAATCAGTATTTCTTTTATAACTCTTTAAACTTGATTTATTAAAGTTTATTTTACTTTTATAATGAGACAATTATGTAGATATGTAGCCTTTTTTTGAAAATTATTGTTATTTCTTAAAAATATTTTATAAAATCATTTAAATTTAAATATGATAATTAACATAATATTTTTAATATGTTAATTAATATAAGTGGGAGAGTAATTAAATACATATTTTAAACATGATTTTTCATGGTTTAATTAAATGAATAAAACTTATTTTTTCTTTAATGGGGTATTTGAATAAATATAATTCTTAAATCCTAATTATTAAAAGAAATAGCTTATATATCAATTTTTTAATTAATTATTTTATAAAAAAACTCTTGAATTTGATAGCATGTGTGGAATTGTAGGATTAATTGGAAATTTTAGGGGAAACGATTTAATTTCAATGATGAAAACTATTGAAAGAAGAGGTTTAGATGCACATGGAGTGTATTTAGAAAATGATGAACATACTGTTTTTAATGATAACATTGATTTAGATTCTTTTAGCGATAATAGTTCATATGATGTAGGTTTTGGACATAATTTATTATCAATTACTAATTTTTATAAGGAGGATAATACTCTTAATTTACAACCTAAAAGAAGGGATAATCTTGTCTTGTCTTTTAATGGTGAAATCTATAATTATAAAGAAGTCTTAGATTTTTTAAAGTCTAATTTATACAACGATGAACCACCTAAAAGTGATAGTGAACTGTTAATTATTCTACTTGATTATTATTATAAAAAGGATCATAATCTGTTAAATGCCGTAACCCGTACTAATATGATTATAGATGGGGATTATGTTTACTCTGTTTATGACGGTGAAAATCTTGCGGTTGCAAGGGATAAAGTAGGGGTTAAACCAATTTATTATGGACAACACAATGAGCTTAAGGGATATGCGTCTGAAAGAAAAGCATTGTGGAAAATAGGAATTGAGGATATAAACTGTTTAAAACCGGGATATATTTTATATAATTTTGAGGAAATTCCACCAAAGTACTTCCTATATAATTATGAATCTCATAAGAATCATAAATATGAAACTTATAAAAAAGAATTGGATAATCTAATTACAAAATCTATTAAGGATAGAATCGCAAATATTGATGATATTGCTGTAATCTTTTCAGGCGGTGTAGATAGCACATTACTTGTATACTATATTTATGAAAATCTGGAGGAAGGTCAAAGTTTGAGCTTATATTCCGTTGGTAATGAGGATTCACAGGATTTAAAATATTCCAGAATGTTGGCTGAAAGATTAGATTTGCCTCTTAGAGAAGCAATTGTCAATGAAGAACTTGTTAGAGATTGTCTAGATGATGCTTTACTTGCAATTGAAGAGCCGAGTATGATGAAGCTTGGTGTTGGAATGACCATGTATATTGCATGTAGAATGATACATGAGGATGGAATTAAAGTTGCAATATCAGGTCAAGGTGCCGATGAGTTATTTGCAGGTTATAAGCGATATTTAAATACTTATAATGAGGGTTATGTCGATGATGACGGTTTGATTTATAAACGTTTTAGAGCTGTAGAACATGAACTAAGACATGACGTTTCTAAAATCCATAGTGTTAACTTAGAACGTGATGATGCTGCAGCAATGGCTAATACTGTAGAGCTTAGGGTACCTTATTTGTCAGAAAACCTTGTTAAATGGACATTGGATATACCTGCTAAATATAAGATATCTGGTGGAGATGACAATGTTCGAAAGAACATATTAAGGGATTTAGCTATTGATAAAGGCATCCCCGAATTTATTGCTTATAGAAATAAAAAAGCAGCACAGTACGGTTCTGGAATTGATAAGATCTTAAGAAAAAAAATATTTAAAAACCAGAATATTAATAAGTACTTTAATAATCTAAAGGAAAATATCTAATCAAACTATTTTTTTTACTTTTTTATTAAATTCTAAAATATTTTATTTTATTATCTTTTTTTTATTTAATTTTGTATTAAAATCTATAAGTTTATTAATATAAAAATATAAACACTAAAACATAATATATAATTTATTTATAATTATAATTTTTTTATTTAATTATTAAAGGAGACTAATAATGGAAATTAAAGAAGATGCAGAAAAAATTCTTAATGAATTTTCAAAAACCTTAGATAGTATTCCTGATTTAGAAGAAACATATTATATTACAGACAACTTAAATCTTACTCGTAAAGATGAGGCTGTTAAAAAAGATCCAAGCAAAATCTTAAGGAATGCTAAAATTGATAAAAAAGGCGGTTTAGTAGTTAAAAAAGCAAAATGGACACAATAAAGGCGATAGTATGAAAATGGATTTAGTACTTGAACTATCAGACACTCCTGGACAATTAGTCACCTCACTTAAACCGTTTAAAGATTTAGGTGCTAATCTTGTTACTGTTATTCATGATAGAACTTTTAAACAAGAAAATGGTAAAATACCAGTTCAGATAACAGTGGAAGGAGAAAGAGAAAATCTTGAAAAGCTTATTGAAAAATTAGAATCTGAAGGAATAACCATTCTTAAAGTAGATAGTACAATTTTAAAAGTAAAATATAGTACTATACTTATAGGACACATTATTGATACAGATGCTAGAGATACGGTAGACAAATTAAATGAATTGGAAAATGTTACTGTAACAGCTTTAGACATTGAATTTAATAATGAAGAAAAATCATCTGCATTAATAACTGTTGAAATGGCTTTAGGATTAAAACAAAAAGTACTAAATAGAATTAACGAAATTGCTGCATCCAAAGACCTTTTAGTTATTAATGAAGTATAATAATGAGGGTATTTTATGAAAGATTTGAAATTATGTATAATGGGATTTGGTGCTGTTGGTCAGGGAGTAGCAAAAGTCGTCTCATTAAAGAAAGAAACAATCAAGGATATTTATAATGTAAATTTAAAAATTGTATCAGTTGCTGATTCATCAAGCTCAGCTATCTGTGAAGACGGATTAAATGAGGATGAATTAATCAAGGTTAAAAATGAAACAGGAAAATTAAGTGATTATCCTGAATATGGTAGTAATATTTCTGGTCTAGATGTATTGGATGCATGTGACTATGATGTACTTATGGAAGCAACTCCTACAAACATTAAAGATGGTGAACCTGCAAGATCATTAACTTTAAAAGCATTTGGTGATGGTAAGGATGTGGTAACATCCAATAAGGGACATCTTGCTTTAAACTATCAGGAATTATTAGATGCATCTAATGAAAATGATTGCATATTTAAGTTTGAGGCTAGTGTAGGTGGAACAATGCCTATTATTAACCTAGCTCAGGAAACCTTACCTGCAAATAAAATTGAATCAATTATAGGTATTTTAAATGGTACCACCAATTATATTCTTTCAAGAATGACCTCAGAGGGTACTTCATATGAAGATACCTTAAAAGAATCACAGGAGTTAGGAATTGCTGAAACTAATCCTACACAGGATGTGGAGGGTATTGATGCTGCTTGTAAAACTGTTATTCTTGCAAACTCTGTACTTGGAATTCCTGCAAAATATGAGGATGTTAAGGTTAAAGGTATTTCAGATATAACATCTGAAGCTATTTCACTTGCAGATAAACAGGGATATTTGATTAAACTTATTGCCGAGGTATCCCCTGATAATCTTGAAGTTTCTCCAAGACTTGTTAAGAAAGGTAGTCCCTATGATATCAATGGAACATTGAATATGGCTACACTTAAAACAGATTTATCTGGAGAGGTTACTGTAATGGGTATTGGTGCAGGTTCTGTAGAGACCGCATCAGCAATGATGACTGATTTAATTCATGTTATAAGAATAAGAAACAATTAAATATTCTTATAATCTATTTTAATCTACTTTTTTTATATTAAGGAGACAACTTTTATGAAATATGTTGTAATTATTGGAGACGGTATGTGTGATTACCCTATTGATGAATTAGGTGGTAAAACTCCATTGGAATATGCCAATATTCCAAACATGGATAGAATAGCTAAAGAGGGAAAATGTGGTCTTACTAATAATGTACTTGACCAGTATCAACCTGGTTCTGATGTAGCTAATATGAGCATATTCGGTTTTAATCCCGCTAAGTATTATACTGGTAGAGGTCCACTAGAGGCAGGAAATATAGACATCGGTCCAACAAGTCAAAAGGATTTAATATTTAGATGCAACACTGTCACTGAAAAGGATGGTACATTGGATGACTTTAATGCTAATCACATTACCACTGAAGAAGCTACAGTATTACTTAATGATTTAAACATATATTTTAAGGACAAATATCCTGATTTTCCCGGAACTTTCTATCCAGGTGTAAGTTATAGGCATGTATTTGTATATACTTGTCCTGATATAGAGACAGCTTATGAAAATTCTGATTTTCCAACAGCTGCACCTCATGATATTGTCGGTGAAAAAATCGATGATTATACCAATTGGGATACAGATTTCCAAAAGGGCATTAAGACTATTATGTTAGAGTCTAAAGACTTTCTTGAGAATCATGAAGTTAATAAAAAGAGGATTGAAAAGGGATTAAAACCTGCAAACATGGTTTGGTTATGGAGTCAGGGAACTGTTCCTACTCTTGACAATTTCACAGATCTCTATCATAAGAAAGCAGCTGTAATAACCGGTGTGGATTTACTTAAAGGTATTGCAAACTATGGTGGATTAGATGTAATCAATGTACCTGGAGCAACTGCATACTTTGATACTGATTATAAGGCAAAAGGCCAATATGCAATAGATAATATTCCAGATTATGATATTATCTTTGTTCATATTGAGGCTCCGGATGAGGCAGGCCATGCTAAAAATGTTGGGGAAAAGGTTAAGGCGATTGAATCAATTGATAAATATATCCTTGGACCTATCTGGAAATATCTTGATGAGAACTATGATGAGTATAAAATAGCTGTTTTACCGGATCATCCAACTCCAATACCTGTTGGAACCCATACACGTGATGATATTCCACAGGCAATATATACCAAAAACGGTAAGGCAGATGATGTTGAATCATATACCGAAAAGAATATCGCAAAAGGTTCCCTTAAAAAAGAGTCTGGATATAAACTTGTAAGTAGATTGTTTAATAATGAAATTTAAAATCCTTTCTACTTTTTTTTAATTTTTTTTATAGATTCTTTGCTATTTTTAATATTTTTTTTAACTTTGACCTAATTTTAAAACATAATTTTCAATAAAATTTATATATATAATAATTATAAATATTATAAATATATATTTATATTATATTTAAAGGGTTAAATTATGCAAAACTTTAACGATACTACAAGTGTTAAGATTAATCGTGAAAAGAAAAATCTTGCAAAATCAAAGGGATTAAAGTTACAAGATCTTTTAGATAGTGCTTTAAATGATGAACTTGGTTTATGTAATGAAGAGGATAAAGTAAATGAAAGAATAGAAAGATTAAAACAGGAAATAAAAAATCTTGAAATTGAAAAGGAGAAAAATCTCGCAGACTGTGATAAGAAAATTAACATTCTAATGAGGAATCTTCGGGATATGAGAGATCGGGAAGAAGAAAATTACAATGATAAGATTAACATTCTTAAAGCTAAAATCGAATATTTAGAACAATTTTAAATAGATTTATTTATGATCTTTAATATTTTTGAATATGGAAATTGATTAAAATTTCATAATTTGGCTGATGGTATTTTGATATGTGGACCTGTTTAAGATTTCATATCTAAAATGGATAGTTTTTTAATTTTTCAACTTAATTAAGTTATTATGATTTAATAAAGATTTCTTTCTGTGGTAATATGGTGGATTTAATTAAAGGTACTTGGATGGAACAAGATGATGAGGAATTGAAATCTAGATGGATTAAAGGTAAAGATTTATTATATGAATATAACAATCATAGTTTAGCAGATGTTGATGAAATAAATAGACTTAAAAAGGAACTTTTTAAATCTGTTGGTGATAATGTAACTGTCACTCCTCCTTTTTTCTGTGATTTTGGTTCTAATACCAGTATTGGTGAAGGTACTTTTATAAATGTGGGCTGTGTCTTTTTGGATACTTGCGAACTTACTATAGGAAAGTATTGTTTAATAGGTCCAGGTGTACATATTTATTGTGCAAACCATCCGAGTAATATTGAAGAACGTATTGTTCCAAGAGACGATTCATTAAATACAAAAGACTATCCCTATATCAATAATAATGGTAGGTTCAATGAGAATATTGAATATACTTTTACAGAGTTTGCAGAACCTGTAAGGATTGGTGATAGGTCCTGGATTGGTGGACAATCCATTATATTGCCAGGTGTTACAATTGGGGAAAATGTGGTAATAGGTGCAGGTAGTGTTGTTACACATGATATACCATCAGATACAATTGCATTTGGAAGTCCTGCTAAGGTTGTAAGGGAAAATAAAATTTCTGATTATTAGTGATTAAATTGAGGAAAGATATTAAACTTGATAAAGGCAACTGGACTGAGCAAGGTGATAAGGACTTAGTTTCTAAATGGAAAAAATCAAAGCGATTGAATTTTCAATTGAATCATCTTAAACCCGATGAGAATATTGAAAGAATCAATATTCAAAACGAATTATTTAAATTTATTGGACCAAATGCTGTTGTGGCTACTCCTTTCTATTGTGATTTGGGATTTAATACAAGTATTGGTGAAGGTAGTTTAATTAATTCTAATTGTGTATTCTTAGATACTGATGATTTAACTATTGGAAAATATACTTTAATAGGTCCTGGTGTACATATTTATTGTGCAGATCATTTAACTGACACTAAATTGAGAGTAATTCCTAAGGATGATAAATTGAATGACGGAAATTATTCTTATATTGACGGCAAAGGTCGATTTGATGAGGATATGGATTATACAATCACCGTTTTTTCAAGACCTGTAAGTATAGGTGATAATTGTTGGATAGGCGGTGGCTCTATAATAATGTCTGGTGTGAAAATTGGAGATAACGTTATAGTAGGTGCAGGTAGTGTTGTTACACATGATATACCATCAAATACAACTGTTATAGGTAGACCTGCAAGGATTATTAATAAAGACTAAACTTCTAAAATTTATTTAGATAATGGAAGATTATATATATTCATAAAATTAATATATATTATATATATTTATTTTTAATTATGGGTGAAAATATGGTAAAATATGGCTTAGGACTTATGAGATTACCTCTTCTAGATGAAAATGATCAAACAAGCGTAGATATTGATGAAGTTCAAAGAATGGTTGATGAATGTATGGAAAATGGAGTTAATTTCTTTGATACTGCAGTTCCATATCATTTAGGAAAAAGTGAAGAGGCACTTAGGAAAACTTTAGTTGACAAATATCCGAGAGATAGTTTTCTAATCTCAGACAAATTACCTTTATTTAATATTCAAAAAGAAGAGGATATGGAATATTACTTTAATACAAGTTTAGAAAAACTTGGAATCGATTATTTTGATTACTACATGTTACATAATGTAAGTAACTGGACAAAAACCATATATAGAAATATAGATTGCTTTTCTTTTATAAAACAGAAAAAACAAGAGGGGTTAGCTAAAAAAATAGGTATATCTTTCCATGATAAACCTAAATTACTCAGAAAAACATTAGAAGAAAATCCGGAACTTGACTTTGTACTTTTGCAGATAAATTATCTTGACTGGGATAGCCAATCATTTAAAGTAAACGAGCTTTATGATATAGCTGTTGAATATGGTTTAGAAATATTGGTAATGGAACCTCTTAAAGGTGGAACCATTATAAACATTCCTGATGAAGCAGAGCAATTACTTAAAAATTACAATCCGAAAGATTCTACTGCAAAATGGGGATTAAGATTCTCAGGAAGTTTGGATAATGTTTCATATGTCTTATCTGGTGCTAAAAACCATAATCAAACTAGAGAAAATATTGAAACATTTAGAAATTTCAAACCTCTTAATTTAAATGAGGTCGAATTACTTAGAAAAACAGCAAAAATCATTAATGACTCTATTGCAATACCATGTACCGAATGTAGATACTGTATGGAGGATGGAATATGCCCTCATAATATACCAATTTCCGAGTACTTTTCATTGTATAATGATGCTAAAAGAGTGGGTTTTAAGGATTTTTCAACACAGCAGGTAATGTATAGGACAATTGGATTAAATCCTGATTATGGTTTGGCTTCAGATTGTGAGGAATGTGGGAAATGTAGTAAGATCTGTCCACAGAAACTTAAAATCCCTAAACTTCTAAAACAGGTCTATGAGGAATTTGAAACTACAATGTAATTCCTTATAAATTTTATTTTATAATTATTAATTAAATCTTTTTTTTCTTAATTTTTTTTTAAAGTTTTAAATACAATTTTTAGTTAAATATTTTTTTTAAACTTAATTTTTATATTTAATAAATTACAAAGTTTCATATCATGGCAACCAAAGTAACTTCACCAGATAATCTTCCCCTTAAACCTGGCGTTTATATTATGAAAGATATTAATGAGGAGGTTATCTATGTTGGAAAATCAAAATCCCTTAAGAAAAGAGTAAGCTCTTATTTTAAAGATAAGGTAGATAGACCAAAAACAAGAGTTTTAATGAACCATTTTCATTCATTAGAGTATATTGTAACTGCTTCTGAGAAGGAAGCATTGATCTTAGAGGCTAATTTAATCAAAAAATATATGCCGAAATATAATATTCGCCTTAAGGATGATAAACAGTATCCTTATGTTAAAATCACTGATGAAGATTTTCCAAGGCTTATCATTACAAGAACCATTGGCAAAACCGGAAGTTATTATGGTCCATTTACAGATGTCGGATCAGTACGTTCTACAGTTAAATTCTTAAAACAATTGTTTAAAATTAGAACATGTAAAAATATGGATGGTCCTTGTTTAAATTATCAAATTAATTTATGTTATGCCCCTTGTGATGGAAACATCACAAAAGAGGAATATGCGGAAATCATAGAAAAGATAGATTTGTTTTTCCAAGGAAAATACAATGAAATAATTAATAATCTTAAAAAAGAGATGAAGGACGCTTCAAAGAATCTTGAATTTGAAAAGGCTGCAGTTTTACGTGATCAGATAAACTCCATTGAAGAGGTTATGGTTAAACAATTTGTTGATTTAAATGATGAGTTGGATCAGGATGTAATAGCCAGTGCTGAAAATAAGAACAACACTATTATTGTAGTTTTATCCATACGTAAAGGTAAAATTATATCAAAGGAAGACTATCAAATGGATAATACTCAAAATCAGGATTTAAATGAAATTTTTTATAGTTTTATTCAACAATATTATGGAATTAATCGCCATATTCCAAAAGAGATTATTGTTGAAGATAAGGTTAGAGATTCTGAATTGATTGAAGATTGGTTATCTGATTTAAGAGGCAATAAAGTTAATGTTGTTATACCCCAGAAAGGTAAAAAATTACGTCTTATACGTCTTGCGAGAGGTAATGCAGATATAGTTAAGAAACAAAAAGAAAAAGTATCTAATGCTTTAACAGAACTTCAAAATTATCTTAAGCTTAAGAATGTGCCTCATGTTATAGAGGGTTATGATGTAAGTAATATATCTGGAACATTACAAGTTGGTTCCAAAGTAAGTTTTTTTGATGGAAAACCTAATAAGAAACTATACAAAAGATTTAAACTTGAAACACCAGGGCCTAATGATTATGGTATGATGAGAGAATTATTAACAAGAAGATTTAAATCACTTGTAGGTGAGGAGGATTATAAAAAACCTGACCTAGTACTTATAGATGGTGGTAAAGGTCAGTTACATGTTGCATGTGAGGTTCTTGAAGAGTTAGGTCTTGATGATATACCTGTAATAGGTCTTGCAAAGGAATATGAAGAAGTATTTGTACCTCAATCAACTAAACCTATTATAATCCCCCATGATAAACAGTCGTTACATATTCTACAACAAGTGAGAGATGAAGCACATAGATTTGGTGTTACTTACCATAGGAAATTACGTTCTAAAAAGATCACAGAATCAGAACTTGATGGTATTCAGGGTATTGGTAAAAAACGTAAACTAAATCTTTTAAGGGCATTCGGAAATATTGATTCCATTTCAAAGGCTAGTATTAATGAGTTAAATGAGGTTGACGGAATGAATCAGAAAGTATCAGAAAATGTTTATAATCATTTCCATCATTCCAAAATTTAACTGGTTTATTTTTTCATTGTTTTTAAAATATTTTTTCTTTTTCTGTCTTATAATTTTTCATTATAATGTATTTTTTTTATATTTTTTTAAATTATTTTAATTAATTTTTATGAATTCATAAATTATTAAATCTAATTTTATTTTATATTTTTAAAATATAATTGAATGTTTGTATTAAAACTAATAAGTTTATAGTAAAATATTTATTAAACTCATTATAAAAATGAATTTAGATTTGATATTGCATATATTTTTTTAAGCATAGATTAAATTTGTATAATTTTAATTTATCTTAATATTTTCGATATTGAATCTTAAATGTCTTATTTTATTTAATAAATAAGGTGTTATGAAAAAACCAAGGGAGGTGAAAATATAAGAATAAGGAGAAGTTTATTAATCATTATAATATTCTTTGTAAGTATTGGCGCCATATCTGCTAGTGATAATATAAGTGATTTAAGTGAATCAGGGATTTTAGCAGACTCTCAAACTGGTGGATTAAATTCAAATTCATATGATAATCAGAGTTTAAATACGAATAATCCCAAAACATATCAAGATCTGCAGGATATTATTGATGCCAATACCAATGGTACAATAGATATTAATGATGATTATAAATTTGATTCAAATATTGATTCTAAAAATGGAATAAAAATTACCAAAAATCTAACTATTAACGGTAACAATCACATCATAGATGGTGATGGGAAATCATTTATATTCAATATTACAAATGCAGAAGTTACAATTAATAATTTAACTTTAATGAATGGTAATTCATCAGGAATTGGAGGATCTAATATTGGGGGAGCTATACATTCTACTGGAGATAAATTAGTTGTATCTAATTGTAATTTTTTAAATAATACTGCAAAAATGTATGGTGGAGCCATATATTCAAGATCTGCATTGATTATTATTAATAATTCAAATTTTAATGAAAATAAATTGGAGAAAAACAATTTTATACACCAAGGTGCTGCAGTGTATTCTATAAATGATATTAAGGTATATAATTCTAATTTCACTTATAATGATTTAAATGATTATAGTCCTAATGGTGAAGGTGGAGCAATAGTCAGTAAAAAAAGTGTGGAATTATATAAAAGCAATTTCATTTCCAATATTGCAGGTGATTACACAGTATATGGAAAACAAGTTAATGCTACCAGATGTCTTTTTAGGAACAATACTAATCAATATGGTTCAGGAGCACTTGTGGGAGAAAATGTAACTGTAGATGACTCTGATTTTATTAGTAATATGGCAGGAAAATGTGGTGCATCTATACGTGGATCATATGTTTCTGTAAACAATTCCAGATTTATTAATAATACTGGAAATGCCAATACAAATTATTTAGGTTCTGGAATCTTTTCAACTAATGAATTAAATGTTTCTAATTCCTATTTTGAAAATAATGTTGCCGGTTATCGTGGTGGTGCCATATTAGTAAATGGTGTTGGAAATATTAATAATTGTACTTTTGTTAATAACACTGCTCATAAAAGTGGTGGTGCAATTAGTGGAAGTGTAATAAATGTAAATAATAGTAATTTTATCGGAAACGGTGCAGATAAGTATGGTGGTGCAATATTCGCTACAAATGCTACTGTAATCAATTCTAATTTCACTGATAATTATGGGGAAAATAATACTTCAATAGTTACAATAACAAATAATGCGATTAAAAATTCTAAAATTGATGGAAATGTATTAAATCTTAATTTAACTGAAGTAACTTTTGCTAATTATTCTGGTTTGATTAGATTTAGTAACGGTTATTATGGATATTGTATTGAACCTGCATCTTTTACTGGTGGTAGTGGTTTTGCTACAGATGATTTAAGCCATCTTACAAATTCATTAACTGGAGAAGATGTTTCAGAATATCTTAAAATATTCGTTTGGTATTATTACAATAATGAAAATGCCACCCCTTCTTTAGGTGGTTATATTCCTCAGCAATATCTTTATGTATTTACCACTACTAATTTCACCATTTATGCACAATACTACCCTCCTATTAAAAAAGTGATTGACTTATATGATAGTGGATTTAGAGTACCAAGTAAAAATGCGGTTAAGCTATTAGATAACGGTTCTTATATGGTATTTAACTTTAAAACATTTCTAACTCCAACTAGTTACCAAAATGACATTATGTTTAAAGTTGATTATTTAGATGATATCGATACTCATATGAAAGTTGAGAAGATTACTGTTACTCCTGTTGTTGGTCTGGGTAATAGGACTTCTTTTATTATCCGCGTTACTAATGATTGTAATTATACCTTGCATGATGTTTTTGTTGTTGAGGATAGTTGGGATGATGGTTTGGTCTACGACTCCTGGAGTGGTAATGATGATTGGACCTATTCTGGCAGTTATAGATGGTCTTATAATCATGGTTTAGCACCAAATGAGTCTGCAGAATTTATCGTTTACTTCAACACCACAAAGCCTGGTAACTTTACAAATTATATAATTGCAGGATCAAATGAAACTGGAAATATAACTACCAATAATTCTACTGAGGTTATAAATAGTACTATACCTGAGAACAATACAAATAAAACAGATAATGAAACTAACAATACGCCTGCAAAACCAGAAAATAATAATCATAATAAAACTAATAGTGTAAATATTGAAACTACTCCTAAAACAGGTAATCCGTTAGTAATTTTATTACTAAGCATTTTATGTCTTGGAATTATTCCATTTAAGAAACATTAAACTTTTATAAAAAAATTATGTTTTAATACATAATTTTACTTTTTTTTAAAAGAACTTATTTTAATTTATATTTAAAAATTAATTATGTTTTAATACATAATTTTACTTTTTTTTAAAAGAACTTATTTTAATTTATATTTAAAAATTATATTCTAAAAAAACTATTTACATATTGAAACTAATTTATAAATTAATTTTAAATTTTACATAATCTATTACTTTTAAAGTAATTATTTAATATATGAAGATTGATTTAAAATATAATTTATAATGATAAATAATAACAAATTATATAAGTTTTATAATTAGATATATTATTATGATACCTAAAAATCATCCGAGATACGAATCATTATTATTAAGAGATAAAGTGAAAAATGCATTTTTAGATGGATATTTAGCTGATTCTGGAATGATTGCACATGGTAGAGGCGAAACCTTCGATTATTTATTGGGTGAAAAAACTGTACCTGCTGCAGAGGAAGCTATGAAAGCTGCAGTTGCATCATTATTACTTGCTGAACATCCTGTTTTATCTGTTAATGGTAATACTACTGCTTTGGCTATTGATGAAGTAATAGAACTTGCCAAATCAACAGATAGTAGAATTGAAATCAATCTATTTTATAGAACTGAAGAACGTGTGGACAAGATTACAAAACTATTTAAAGATCATGGATATGAGGATATTTTAGGTACAAATTATGATGATTTATATTATTTTGATAAAATAACCAACCCAAGGGCAACTGCAAGTCGTCAAGGAATATATATTGCAGATGTTATTTTAGTTCCACTTGAAGACGGTGATAGAGCAGAATTGTTAAAAGAGGCTGGAAAGAAAATAATTTGTATTGATTTAAATCCTTTATCAAGAACTTCTAAAATGTCTGATATTTCAATTGTAGATAATGTAGTCCGTGCAATACCTGAAATGACACGTCTTGCCAGTGAATATAAAAACAAAGATGAAGACTTTCTATTAAAAATAGTAAATGATTTTAATAATGGGGAGAATCTTAAGGATTCTTTGGATTCATTTAAGATTAAGGAATAAAAACTTTTATTTTTTAATAAATTTTTATAATTTTTTAGAGGAATTTTTTTATAAAATAAATTAAAATATAAGTGTTATTATGAATGTTATTGGAATTTCAGGACTTCCAGGATCTGGAAAAAGTTATATCTCCAAGTTTGCAATAGACAAAGGTGCTATTGTGGTTAATATGGGGGACTGTGTAAGGGAAGAGGCTAAAAAAAGAAATGAGGATTCAAGGGTTACAGCTATTAAATTGAGAGAGGAGTTTGGCAAATATGTTGTAGCCAACTTGACAATTAATAAGATTAAAGGATTATTAAACGAGAACGTTAATTCAAATCTTATAGTTGTTGAGGGTATTAGAAGTCCCTATGAGGTGGAGTTATTTAAAAATAACTTTGAAGATTTTAAGATATTGTCTGTCTTTTCTTCACCTAAAACTAGGTTTAATAGATTAAAACTTAGAAATCGTGTAGATGACTCTCAAAACTTTGAAGATTTTAAAAAAAGAGATTTGGATGAGTTAAGTTTTGGCATAGGTGATGTGATATCCACATCAGATTATTTAATTATTAATGAGGATGATCTAGACTCCTACAAAAAAGAGGTAAATAGATATCTAAACCTATTTTTATCTTAATCTTTTTAATTTTATTTTTTTTTGGATATTTTTAAAATTAGAATAATTATTCGGTTAGTTTTCTATAAATTTTTTAAACTTTTTTTTAAATTATTATATGATTTTTAATCCTTAATAATTTATTTTTTATACAAAATTATTATATTCTTTTAAAAACTATAATTATATTTATTTTTTTAAACAATTATTAAAATTTATTCATATTTTAAACTTGATAGTTTGTATATATACTAATAATATCGAAAGATTTAAATAATGTGTTTTTAAGATAAATATTAGTCTAATGCTAAAATGTAAATAATTAGTTTAACCACCCAACCACCACCAAACTCATTATTTATTTAGTATTAGACAATACTTTATTAAAATTAGTAAATTGACACTTTTTCTTATTTTAGATTTAATAAACGATTTTTATAAATAGACTTTAAATTAAAAAATTAGGTTATAAGTTTTTTAATTTTTAAAGCCATATAATATATTTTAAAAGCTATAATAAATATTTTTAATTCTAATTTTAAATTTAAGTTAAAAATTGGGTTTTTTTAAACACACATATACCTATTTTATTATTTTCTAAAAACAGTCAATTTATTTATAAAAAACATATCTGATCTGAAATTTTTATATATAAATCAAGTAGATAAAATATCTTTAAAATCTTATTCATTTACAAGGAAAATTGATATTCTTATAAAATAATTTTATAAAACCATCAATATTAAATTTAAAAATGGTAATGATAAAAAAAATGAGATTACAATTTAAAAAATAATGTTTATTAAATTATAGTAAATTAAAAAAATAATAATAAAATTCCATTAAATAGATTAAAGACATGTTTAAATAAATTAGTTATATCCTTAAACTATCAATATAATTAATCCTTATCTTCAAGTATTGCATCTTTAATAATGTAAGTTCCATTATCAACATGCCAATCTACATCAGCATCTAAAATTTTAATTCTTTTTTTAAATATAGGTCCATCAAGTACAAATGTCTCGGCCTCCCCACCTTCAAATGCGAGATTAATCGGAACTTTATCATTGACCTTTTTTAAATCTTCAATACATTGGTTATCAATATGCCTTCCCAAATATTCCTTACCTAATCCGTAAGCAAATACGCCACAGATTATAACATCAAAACCTGCGTCTACAACTTCATGCATATACTCTTCCTGATTTACATGCCAGTAAGGGGATATTATCTTAAGACCTACATCCTCACCTAATTTTTCAATACGTGATTTTTGATAAGTTGAATATAACGCACCTGTGTATATGACCTCAACGCCTTGATCTTTTAATATTTCAAATTGAATCTTAAGATCTTTAAGTTCGTCTTCTTTAATACCATCCGTTTCTGCTTTTATTAAAGGTATATTGACGGCTTTAGATATTAAATCAGTTAAATTGATGTTGGGTACATGGAACATATAAGAGGATGAATTCTTACTTACCATAGAAAGTAAATATTTAACATCATCGCCATTCTTTATTGAATTGTATAATGCCATTGTGCTATCTTTACCACCTGAAAAAAGTACCGCTGATTTCATATTATCACATTTAATTTAAAAAAAAGTTTAAAAAATAAATAGAAGATTTCTATTTATTTCATTTATTCCTCTTTAAAGTCATCTAATGTTCTCTCTTTACTTTCCTTATTTTTAGATTTTTTGTTTAATTCATCAAAATCCTTGTCGCTATTTTTAAAGATTAATGATTTTTTTTCTTTTTTATCGATTACTATATCCTTTTGAGGGTTTGGTTCTACACTGTGTGTACCTTCCTCAAATACAGTTTCCTTCTCTTCTTCTTTTTTGGTTTTAGTTTTATTTGTCTTTGAGAAGTTTCTGTTAATTCTTCTTTTATTTCTTTTAGTTCCCATTCTTTTCCAGTTATTGTAGATAGTATCTGCAAATATACCTAGTAAAGCGGTGGCAATACCTATTAAACCACATATTACACTTACCATCCAAATCGGTAATTGTTGGCTTTCGGCTTTCTTAGTGTTATTTGCAATAGAACCTTCAACAGTATTTACAGGAACACTTTGGTTTCTTAAATCCTCGGTTACAGTATCAATATCAAGGGGACTTACACCAGCTTGAAGTCTTATAACAGTGGAACTTGGAGTTATATCATATGATTCAATTAAAAGCTCTCTAATATCATCAACAACTAATTGAGGATCGGATGAATTTTTAACGGTAGCATTAATAATACCGTTCTCACTGTCAATAGTCACATTCTCAATGTTTGATGATTGATTTATATTGTCTTCAATACTGGTTGTCATGTATTGAACATAGCTCGAAGAGAAATTTCCTGTAACCAAACTTACCTTAGTTGGAACAACCTTATCTACCCCTTGAGTAGACCTGGTTTTATTAATAATTTCACTAGTATTTAATCCATACTGAGAGCTAATATCAATATTAATGTATTGGTCCTGACCAGTAATGATAGCATCTACTTCACTAATAAACTCTGGAAAATCTTCATATATAGGACTTATAAAGAATAAACCACCAACAGCTCCAATTATAAATGCAATTAATAAGACCCCACCAATATCTTTCTTTTCAAGATATGGACTTAATATTGCCATTGAAAATATGAATACTAATAAAAATATAAATAATATAACATATATTGAAGTTGAAATTAATTCCATATAATTCACGCTCAAAATTAATATAATTATAGATTTAATTTTAATAATCTATATACTTTTATGTGAATTAGAGGATTTAATTATATGGCTTTTAAGATTATAGTAAATTTTTTTATATTTTATCTATTTCTATTTGTGAACTATTATCTTTCCATTCTATAATTACCCTATTAAGTCCCTTATTTAGGATAATCCTATTATTTAAACTTAAGTCATTGGATCTCACTTCAACCTTTTTATAGCTGTTATCGGATAGTAGGACATCGCCAGTCAATATACCATTATTAATATCAATTTGAGAATCCTTTTTCATGTTGAGATATACTGTACGTTTTGAACCTGAACCTGATGCATAAACCTGATTAATACCCGTTACCAGTTCTTCCATTTGTGATTTTGTGTTATATGCCATATTTAAATCATCGATATTATCTATTGATGTTGATATCATCGGTAGGATGAAAACGTTAATTAAGATCAGGGATATTATAAAAAGCAATAAATATTCAAAGGACATCTGACCATTTTCTTCATTTAAAACACCCATTTAATCACCTGTTAATATTTAAATAAAAATCAATATGATGTTGCCGTAAACTAAACTTAAGATATATCCGATACATATGAAAGGTCCAAATGGAACTGAGATTTTAATGAAAACTCTTTTATCCATTATTTTTTTATTACATAATTCTCTAAGACTTTGAATATCGTAATCTGTTATGCCCGCTGAACTTTCGCATTTTATATAAAGTTTATCATCCTTTATTTTACATGATAAGTTACTGTCTTTCTTGTTTTCAATAATATTTTTAATTTCAATAAACTGATCCTTGTTGGTAAATATTATTGTGTCAAGTATCATGCCTTCCCTTAACTGGTTAATCTCCTTTATATATGTAGAAAAACTGTTAGTTGATCTTATAAGATTAAAAAATAGAATCTCATATTTAATTCTATTTTTAAGATTTGCTTTTTTAATGTTCCTAAACTTTATAGATAATACATAGAAAATTATTGGTAAAAAAGAGATTAAAATACTGTTTATTATCACATCAAAAGTAAAAGGAACGAAAAGATAGTTTTGAGAAAATACTGGACTTTTCAAATAATTTATAGGTATTGCAGAACTGATTCCACATAAAAGCTTAACATCACCACCTGCCCATAGGCCCATTGTCCAAAGAATGTAGCTTACAGAAAATATTATGATTAGGGAGACGATTGATGTGTAGATAAAGAATATGGATTTAAAATATAAGGTATAGATAAGGTTAATTAAAAGGCCAAAGCCAGTTAGGGATAAACTTATCTTATTGCTGATTCGACCATACTCAAAATCAGAAATAGCTGAGATTATGGTATAAATTAAAGTAATAATTATGGGCATTGTAAAAATATTCATATTCAAATCTTGTTCATTTAATGCATATGAAAATTTTTTAATTTAAATTAAAAAAATTAGTATAATCTAAATTTTATTTTAATTTTTAAAACCTGTGTTTTAATAAAAAAATCAGTTATATTTAATCAACCATTGGATAGAAGAGGTGTTTATTTACAATACCTATTCCAAATTATTTATCATGATTTAATAAAAAAAAGAGGTATTTAAAATATTTACATATTTGTAAATATTAAAAATCATTTTTTAGAATAGTTATAAGCTGCATCTACAAAGGATGTAAATAGTGGATGTGGCCTATTTGGTCTTGATTTAAATTCGGGATGGAATTGACAGCCGATGAACCAAGGATGATTAGGAAGTTCAACAATTTCAACTAAGAAATCATCAGGTGATACTCCAGATAATACAAGACCTTTTTCCTGTAAAATCTCACGATAATCATTGTTAAACTCATATCTGTGTCTATGACGTTCCTCAATTAGATTAGTGTCCTTAAATATTCCTCCCAATTCTTTATATGCCTCATATGTTTTGGTTCCAGGAACTAATTTACAATCGTATGATCCTAAACGCATAGTTCCACCCATGTTTTTGATTTTCTTTTGCTCTTCCATTAAGTCAATGACCGGATGTTTGAAGTCATTACCGAATTCTGTACTGTTGGCATCTTCAAGTCCATTACGTCTTGCAAATTGGGTAACCATAGATTGCATACCTAAACAAATACCAAAGATAGGTACCTCGTTTTCTATTGCATATTCAACTGCCTCAAGTTTTCCCTCGAATCCACGTTCACCGAAACCACCAGGTATTAAAATACCGTCAAGTTCATCTAAAACTTTAGTATCCAGATGTTCTACATCGGCACTGATATAGGTGATATTCATTTTTACTCCAACTTTAGCGGCACCATGTTGCAATGATTCTCTGATACTGATATATGCATCTTCAAGTTCAACATATTTGCCTACAATACCAATGTTTACAACAGGCTCCTGAATTTCAAGGGATTTTACAACACCTCTCCATTCATCAAGTTTTGCACTATCTGGTTTTACATCTAAGTGGATTCTATTTACAATAAATTCTCCAACATTATTTTTATCCAATACGAGAGGAACTTCATATATTGATTTGGCATCAGGTGTATTTACTACGGCATTTTCATCTACATCACAGAAGTTAGCTATTTTAGCTTGTAGGCCTTCATCAATTGGTGAAGGAGATCTACATACAATCATATCCGGTGCAATTCCTGTACTTCTAAGTTCTTTAGTAGAGTGCTGTGTAGGTTTTGTTTTAAATTCTTTAGCAGCCTCAAGATAAGGCACATATGTTACATGTACAAACATTACATTTTGACTGCCCTCTTCATTTCTAAGTTGTCTTAAAGCCTCTAAAAATGGCTGAGATTCAATATCTCCAACGGTACCACCAAGTTCCACAAGGACAACATCAAAATTTTTTAATGTGGCAGCATTTCTAATCATTCTTTTGATTTCATCTGTAATGTGAGGGATGATTTGCACACATGCTCCCAAATAATCTCCCCTTCTTTCCTTATTGATTACAGAACTATAAACCTTTCCTGTTGTAATGTTTGATATACCTGGAAGTTCCACATCTAAAAACCTTTCGTAATGTCCAAGATCCAAATCAGTTTCCATTCCATCATAGGTCACAAATACCTCACCATGTTGATATGGGTTTAATGTACCTGAATCCCAATTGAGGTAGGGATCAATTTTAATAGCTGATACTCTAAGTCCATAAGATCTTAGTAATCGACCAATAGAAGCAGAAGTAATTCCTTTTCCAATAGAACTTACTACACCACCAGTAATTATAATATATTTTGTCAGAATAATCCTCTCCATATTTTAAAAATAATTGTAAATAAAAATTTATACATTACTATTTTAGTATTTGCTAATATATAAAAATTTATTAGTGGTTTTTTAAATTATTTTTTTGAATATTTTATATATTTTTTAAATTTTTAACCCATTTATTAAAAACCATATATTTTTATAAGGATTAAACATAATATCTTTTAATCTTTTATAAGGATATACTTAAAAATTAAGGTATACTGGATTATTGAATTTAGAAAAATAATAGTGATAAAATATCTGTTTTTAATTTAAATCTTTGGTGATAATTTAAATCCATTTAAAAAATTATTTAATCTATAATAGACAATAATAAAATAGATTTTAAATCTTACTAGTAATAGAAAGGGAGATTATGGAAAGGGACATTACTAAAGTTTTAGAGGTTTTAACTAAGGATTCTAAATATCATCTGAACATAATTATTGAAGGTTTACTTATAGGTATTGTATCAGGTCTTATTGTTTCTTTTTACCGATTTTTGATTAATTCCGGAGAATCTATTGTTTTTAATGTAATTTCTATAGTTAAAACCAACGTTTTTTATACTGTATTGTGGTTTGTAATTCTTATTTTAATGGGTCTTTTTATCTGTTATCTGATAAAATTTGAAGGGGATACTGCAGGTAGTGGTGTTCCTCAGGTAACCGGTGAAGTAAAAGGATATATTGATGCTAATTGGTTAAAATTACTTTTTACCAAAACCATTGGTGGATTTGTATCCTCTTTAGGTGGTCTGTCACTTGGAAGGGAAGGACCTTCAGTACAATTAGGTGCAATGGCTTCCAAAGGTTTGTCAAAAGTTTTAAAAGCACCAAACACAGATGAAACATTATTTATACTTGCAGGTTCCGGTGCAGGTTTGGCCGCGACTTTTAATGCTCCAATTGCAGGTTTACTTTTTACATTGGAAGAAATTGATCATACGTTTAATAAAAAGGTTGTCTTTGTTGGTTTAATTGCTTCAGTTACAGCTGACTTTATTGCAAAGATATTTTTCGGACAATCAACTGTTTTTAAAATAGCCTCTCCAAACATTCCCCTTGATTATTATTGGTTACTTATATTCCTGGGAATCTTGTTAGGTTTTGCAGGTTACCTTTTTAATAGGGGTTTAATTGGTGCCGGTAATTTATGGGAGAAATATAATGTTCCAATAGAACTCAGGATAGTTCCAACCTTTATTATCTGTGGAATATGTGGTTTTTTCATTCCCCAGATATTGGAGGGGGGATATTCAATGGTAAACTCACTTAATTATTTAATTCCTGGAATTACTATAATATTGCTATTATTAATCGGTAAATTTTTACTTACAATCTTGTCCTCATCATCAGGTTCACCTGGAGGCATATTCTTCCCAATACTTGCTATCGGCGCATATGTTGGTGCATTATTCAGTGCTATAGCTATTCCATTGTTTGGACTTAACCCTACAATTGCATACAAGTTTATTATAATTTCTATGGCAGGAATGTTTGCATCTACAATACGTTCACCAATTACTGGTATAATACTTGTTACAGAGATTACAGGCTCAGCCCATACATTGGTGGCGTTAGCTATTGTAAGCATTATTGCCTATATGATACCTACAATATTAAACAATGATCCAATTTACACATCCTTATTAAATAATATTCTTGAAAAACGTAATCAGCACAAATATGAGGATTCAACAAAACCAATACTTGCAAATTATACTGTTCCATTAAGTAGTTCATGTGAAAATAGGAAACTAAATGATATTCCACTTCCTGATACGATTCTTGTTATTTCAATTATAAGGGATGATAATTATATTATTCCTGATGAGGATACCGTTTTAAAATATGGTGATGAACTGTATATCCTAATGGAATCTGGAAGATTTTCTAAAGATAACAGGAAAATAGAAAAAATCATCTATGACGGTAAGGTTTAATCTCTATTTTCTTGTCTGGTTTTATCTTTTTGTTTGAAATTTTTTAATTTAACTTTTTTTTAATTAATCCATTTTCTTTAATCTATGTTTTTATAGTCATATACCCCTTTTTATATCCTTTAAAAATAGTATTATACAAAGTATATATAAAATGTAAAAAATATTAGATAAAAATAATTATTTTATAAATATTTATAAAAAATTTTTATTTTAATTTGATATTTTGAAACTTTTTTGCAAAACATTTAAATACTAGGTTTTAGTTATATTATATTGATTTAAGTTTAAGACTTAAATCATGCTAGGAAAATTATAGGAATTCATACATATTCACCCCCTTAAACGTATGTTTTTTTTCAAAAGTATATTAAACCTTTTATTTTTCCTATAATTTTTCTATACATTTATAACTATTTTTCAATTAAATTTTAAACAATTTTTAGGCGTTATTTTATATTAATTTTTTCTACTTTTATCTTATTATTGTAACTCCTTTTAATATTCTATTTCTACATGAAACATGTCTAAAATAGATTAGTTTTTTTAGATATCTATTGAATTTAATCCTATGGGATTATAATAAAAATATCATGTTTTTCAATCCATAATACTCCAATTAAATAATATAAAAGAATGGAATATATCTTAAGCTCCATATATATCATGCCTATCAAGTAATAAAAAAATAGATGCCTCTTAAACATTTATCATGTTTACTAAATTATATTGGAAGAATAAATCATTTACTTGAAAATCTTAATCTTAAATTATTTTAAAAAATAGATTGTTTGTTAAACTATATGGCTATTAGAGATACTAAAATATTATTAAAAAAAGGAATATTATATATTATTTTTATTAAAAAAAGTAAAAAAACCATTAAAAAATGATCTAGTATACTAGGATTATAAAAAAGTAGTTTAAGGAGAATGGCTATTTTAATTGTATTTCTCCTTCCACATTTTCAATTATTCCTTTTGCAAGCATTAAATCAATAACACTATCAATTCTTTTTGCTGTTTTTTTAGATGTTGATTTAAATCCAAAATTACGGGCAACGGCTTTTGTCAATTTCTCGGTTTTCAAATGTTCTTTAAATATTAGAACCAACTTAATATTGGATCCGATCTCGTCATTTGATATATAGTCAATGTTTGGTTTTTCTCTTTTTCTTACTGTGATTTCAGTGTTATTACTGGAGTAGATAAAATCATCAATAACAGTAAATAGGCTTTTTTCCTCACCATATTTTATACTGTCATTAACTACTGATTTAAGTTTGGAACCTGCTCTCTTTATACCAGATTGATCTTTAATTCTTTTAATAACTATATTCTTATGAACAGGACCTTCAACATCTGCAATATGGGATATGGTTTCTGCAAGGTAGGATATGGATTTATCATAAACGTCCTCTGGAGATTTTAATCCTAAATCTGAGACAGTATTGTAAGGTTTAATGTAACTTTTCATTGTTTTTCCTTTTGACGGTAATGTTCTGTTATCAAAAGATTTAAGACTGTTTTCGGAATTTTTCCTTTCCTTTTCTTCTTTCTGATAATCCTTATCTACTGTTTCTATAAACTCTTCAAGGGTATCATCATCTAAATTGATTGACTCCTTATTATCATGTGTATTTTTATTGTTGGAATTTGTGTAATTGGTATTTCCAGTTAAATCATTGGAGCTTCTATAGTTTGAGTTTTTGTTAAATTCCCTAACATAAATATCCAAGTCATCTGAATCAATAACTGTGGTGTCTGTAATATATTCCTCATTTAATCTATTATTTGAATCACTGATATATTCATCGTATATATTTTCTTGATTGTCTTCAGATTCAACATCATCATATTGTGTATCGGATAATCTATCAATCACATGTACCTTTTCTGGAGGTGTCGGATTTTCTATTTCGTTTAAAGAATTATTGATGTATTCTATTTCTTTAATGAATTTGGAAGCCTTATCAAGTATTGACTCGCTTTTAGTGTTTTTAGGTTGATAGTAAATATTGTTTTTCTTTAATGGATTGTTGATATCAGATATTGAATAGAAGTCATCATAGGTATTTGAACTTTCATCAACTTCAACAGGATATTCCTTTTGATTATTATGGTTTTCATGAGTATTTTTTGAATTAACATTTGATTCTTCTTTATTGGAGTTAAGTTTTTCATCGTTTAAGATATTTAAATCTGAATTATCATTTACTGCAGGTTTTGTTTCTGAGATTTCACCATAAGTGTTTAAAGGACTTGCTTCCTGGGAGTCATAATTTTCACTTTTTATGATATCTGAGATAACTTGATCAAGTTCATCTTCATCATCGGAGTTACTAGTCTCTTCATGGAATTTTTTTCTAAAGCGGGCTTTAGGAATTTTTCCCTTATCGTCTACATCCTTTCTATTGGTGGTTTCATTATTGTCTGAGTCTTTTTGATTAGAATTTTTATTATCCCTAGTTTTTTCCAAACTATCATCAAAGTCAAATCCCACATATTCGTCAAACTTGTCTTTAATATCCTTGTTTTTAATGTCTTTATCGTTTGGAATAAATTCAATAAACTCCTCATCGTCCTTAAGTTCCCTATCAGCCGGAACTTCCAAATATTCATATTCATCATCAGAGGTTATTACAACCTCATCATTGTCATTATAGTCAACCTCATCGCTTTCTTCATCCAAGGAGCTGTCCTCAACACTTATATAATCATTATCTTCATTATTATTATCTTCTGGATTTATATAATCATTATTATATTCATTTGAAGCCTTATCTTCAACGGTTATATAACCATTATCTTCATTGCCATTAGATGGATTATCCTCTACAGTTATATAATCGTTATCTTCCTTATCGTTATCTGAGGATAATCTAGAACCGATAAACGAAGTGATTATATTATCTTTATCATTGTTTTTTCTTTTATCCATGATTTGATTTACTTTATCCTCAGATGATTTTGAAAATTTTTCCACAATGTCATTAACTTTATTCAATGAGGAGCTTGTAAAACTATCAGCTCCAGATCTTTTAAGTAATTCCTCATCGGCCTCGCTTTTAATTTGATTAATAATTTCATCATCAATAGAGATTACATCCTCGAGACCACTATCAGCATCAAACTCACTTTCAGATATATAATCATCATTGTCTCTAGGACTATAATCCTCCACAGATATATAATCACTATTAGAGGAGCCATTATTTGTATCTACGGAGATATAATCATCGTTAGAAGATTTTTTATCATTGCCTCCAGATTTCACTGGGATATGATCATCATCTGATTTATTTTTATCCTTTGAGAATTGATTGATTAATTCCATAGATCTTGATTCTTCCTTATCAATGTTTTCTTTAGAATTATCATTAGCCTTAACGGAATCTTCTTTATTATCGTCTTCACTGGAAACTTCCTTAAAGTCATCGGTTGTTTCACGATTTTTCTCCTCTTCAAGACGTTTTTCCTCTTCTTCTGCTTTTTGTAGCTCTTCTAATCTTCTTTGTTTTTCAGCTTCCATTCTCTCCTGGAATTTTCTCTCCTCTTCAAGACGTTTTTCATCCTCTTTTATTGTATCTATTTTAGCTTGTTCAATTCTTTCGATAAGTCTTTCTTTAGATACTTCACGATTTCTATACCAATCGGTAGACCATAAATGGTATATTTTCCAGCCTAGACCATCAAGAACTTGCTCTCTAAGTCTATCCCTATCTCTTGCAACTTTACTTGATGCATACATCTTACCGTCAGTGGTAATACCTAAAATATATCTTCCAGGATTGTTATCATCAATAATAGCCAAATCTACTCTAAAACCTGCACATCCTACATGTTTGTCAACATTATAACCTTTTTCTGTAAGGAATGTATAAACTGCCTCTTCAAATGGTTCGATTGTATCATCATTACTTGGAATATTTCCCATTGTTAAATTTTCAGCATATTCTAAGAATTCCCTTAAAGCCCTTACACCGAATGGCGGATTGGCAGTTAAATGCATGTCACTTGAACGGAAATTAGAGAATACAACACATTTCTCTTTTGCACGTGTTACAAGTACATTTAAACGTCTTTCTCCACCGTCCTGGTTTAATGGACCAAAGTTTAAAGACATTTTTCTATCCTGGTCAAAACCATAACCTACACTAATAAAGATAACATCCCTCTCATCTCCTTGTATGGTTTCAAGGTTCTTGACAAAGAACCTGTCCTCACGGTTTTCAGAGAATAATGGTTCCAATTCGGGATGTTTATTTCTTTCTACTTCCAGTTCCTCCAGGATAGCATTTCTCTGTGCAACTGAAAATGTTCCAACACCTAAGCTTTTGCTGTCACCGTATTTTTCAAAATGTTCAAAGATTGCCTTTACAACTTCTTTAGCCTCACCGTGATTATAGGATCCCTCACCACGTTCATAAACAGTGTTGGGACAGTATTTAAATTTAAGTCCTAATTCAGGATCATCATGTGAAGGTGACGGATAAACAAGTAGATTATTATCATAGAATTCCTTATTGGATACATTAATTAGTGATTCATGACGACTTCTATAATGCCATTTTAACATTTTTACAGGAAATGAAAGTTTACATAAATGAAGAATACTTTCCATATCCAAAGCACCTGCAACTTCATCATGGGACTCCCCGCCTATAATCTGGTCAAAGAAAGAAGTAGGAGGTAATTGTTGTGTATCACCCATAACAACTGCTGTTTTAGCACGCATAAATGCACCTAAAGCATCCTCAGGTTTGACTTGACTTGCCTCATCGAATATTACAACATCAAACTGTAGTTTAGGATTTGTAGGATCCAAATACTGGGCAATGGATAAAGGACTCATCATAAATACAGGTTTTATCTGTTTTATAATTCCTCCTGCCTTTTCAAGTAATGATCTTACGGTTAAGTGTCCACTTTTTCTTGTAAATTCCCCTGCAAGTATTCTTGCCTCTTCATTACTTGCTCCTCCATAAATCTTAGGAACGTTCTTGTTAAGTTTGTTGAAAACACGTTTCCTATTTAACTCCAAGATTTTTTTATCCAGATCTCTGAAATCTTTTATCTTGTTTTCATGTAACTCTCCTACAAATGAGTTTAATTCCTCGTTTTCCTCAAATACAATGTTAAGTAAACTGTCAGCAAAGTTACCTGAAACCAAAGCTTTAACGTCATCCCTATGAATGTTTCTTTTTTCTATGGTGTCTATGAATAGTTTTGCTTCACTATCCATACAATCCTGTTTGGATTTTAGATATTGGCTCCATAAATGAAGTGAGGACAAATGTCCCTTCCATTTATTAAACTGTTTCACCCAATCATCAAATGATACCTTATCCGCATCCTTATGGAATATTAATCTGGTGTTTGGTTTAAGTTTTGATTGGAGTTTGTTGAGTTGCTTTTTAAAGTTTTCACCCTTATCTATAAAGTCACTTAAAGACTCTTTAATAGCTGCTGTTTTAAAGTCATTTGTAATATAGTCATAAATCTTTTCGGTGAATATGCCTTCATTACATAACTGCTTAAATTCAAACATCCAACTATAAATCTTTTTAAGTTCATCCGGATTTTGATTTAAGTTCCATTCACCTGAGAAGTATCCACGACCTAAATCCTCTTCTGAAAGGATTCTTGCTTTCTGAGATTTGAATTCATTAATTTCTTTTAAATCACTTATAACAGTTGAGTCCCTTGGAACTTTACCGATATAGTACTCTTCAACATCCTTTTTAGGTGATTTTGAAAAGAATGAGAATTTTTTATGTGAAGCTTCCTCGAATTCCCTTATTAAACCATCGATATCCTCATTTAATATTTCTTTGTGGAATTTATCTAAAACTTTTGCTGATTTTTGATATTTTTCCAAATCCTCGATTAATTTCAATCCTTCTTTTGGGCTGTTCCATACTGATGATTGAAGTAAGTTTTTGTCTACAATAGGATATTCTCCATCCAAGAAGTTTAGAGATTCTATTGTTTTATTATAGCTTTCAAGATTAACAGGTTCCTTAATTCCATATGTTTCCTCAGCTATTTCTGCCTCTATTTTAAAATCGTCTAAAGCCGCTGAGGAATCAGTGATTAATAGTTCAATTTCTCTTAAATCACTTGGAAGCAAACTATCTGGTGAACAATAACTCCATGGATTCTCCTGATTAATGGTTCCATGTAACTCTGCAAGATTTTCAAGTGAAATAACAATGTCATCAAGATCCTTCATTGTTAAATCTTCAGGATGGTCAAATCTTACAAGAGGTAATATTTTTCCCTGTTTTGAGAAATACTCCTCGGCATATTCCTTCTTACCATATAAATCATATGGGGATAATTGAACAGCATATAAAGGTTTATGAATTATCTCTGCATAATCGTCTAATTGAACTTTTAAAGTTTCAAGTTTTCTAATGGTTCTATCAATATTCAAATCCCTGGTGGAACGTACATTAGCTGATTTTTGAAGTTCTTTTAGGAATTTTTTACGTCTTGTTTTATGGGAATGTAATTCCAGGACATATTTTCCCAAACCTACTGAACTTAATCTATTCTTTACTACTTCCAATGCAGCCATTTTTTCTGCTACAAAAAGAACTGTTTTACCGTCAGCTATTAATTCGGCGATTAGATTGACAATTGTCTGAGATTTACCAGTACCCGGTGGACCTTCAACAACCAAATTACGTCCGGCTTTGACATCCTCAATTACAGCAATCTGTGAGGAATCTGCATCTAGAACCTGATACATATCCCTATAGTTTACTTTCTTGTCAATGTCTGCCTCATTAAATCCTTCTTGGTCGTTTACAGATGGATCAAATATTGCCTGTATAAGAGGATGATTAGTTAAATCCACCCCATCTTTCCAGCTTTCAGGATTTAAATCATTATACATTATAAACTTGGTAAATGAAAAGAATCCTAATGCCACCTTGTCTGTAACTTCCCATTTTTTCATATGGCTTACAGCTTCAGATACCTTTTTCATATACCTTTCTGGAGCCTCAACATAGTTTCCACCTTCAAAGTCAGGTATCTCAATTCCATCCTCACTTAATTTAGTTTTGAGTGAAATGTTTGTTTGAATATCCTCACCACTCCAATGTAGATAAAAGTTATTGCCTATTTGTTTTCTTTCCATTGTAACAGGTATGAGGATAAGTGGTGCAAGATTAATCTTTTTAGGCTTGGACCTATCAATCCATTTTAGAAAACCGATTGCCATATAAAGAATATTATAACCCTGCTCCTCCAACATTGTTTTAGATTGGTTGTTAATGTAGAAAAGTCTTTTTTGAAGCTGATTAGGTGTTAAATCCACATCTAATTTATTGTCATCATGGGTAAACTTTGGTTTACGTATATTAAAAATGCTATGGGATTCCTTTTCATCTTCAGCCTTTCCTGTTGATACAAACCTCATGGATTTGTTCTGTAAAACAAGGAAATTATAAACATTAGAAGGAGATTGATCAGATATGTTTAGAGTTTGATTACGATCCTTAAAGTTCAAAAGTTGATTTCTAAGTGTTAAATCCAGAAGGTTTTTACGTAAATCCTTAAACTCCTTTTCAATTTTTTTTGAAGATGATGATTTGCTCATTTTTACCCCATTTTCTATTAATGAATTATAATAAATATTGATAATTTTTAGACATTATTCATAATTTTAGATTAGGTTATTAGTTTTCTTTAAATTATGAAAAATAGAATATAATAATGTAATTTATTATATTTAATATATTTAATAAACTTTACTAAATGAATTAAAATCATTTAATATTTAAATTAAATTTGATTAAGACATTTGTTGTTTATCAATTATTCTTAAACTAGTTTTTTTGATTGTTTTTAAAGTATATGATGAATTTTTAAACTATTTTTAATTGATTTAAGTATCCACTATTTTAATCTAATATTGGTTGTATTTATTTTAAAATTATAATTACATATTCTGATTTTTTACAGGTTTATTAAAAATCAAAGGTATATAAAATTAGATATAAAATCATCTTAAGAGATTGGTTCAAAAACTAGTTTAATATATATTAATAAAAACAGATTATTGTTTTTTTTTAAAAAATATGTCATAAATTCTTTAAGAATTGAATAAAAAAAGAAAAAAGGGAAATTAATTTTAAGCTAATGACTCAATAGCTTTAACAATTAATTCAATAGTGTTTTCAATATCCTCTGCACTAGCAACACTGCATGGAGTGTGGATATATCTTGTTGGTACAGAGAATACTCCTGTTGGAATACCTTCCCTTGTAAGACTGATTACACTACCATCGGTAGTTCCACCGTCACCAACTTCTAATTGGTAAGGTATATCGTTTTCATCACCAGTTTTAATAAGTAAATCCCTTACTTTTTTAGGGGTGATGATTCCTCTACCTGCCGCATCGATAAGTACTATAACAGGTCCGTCACCCATCTTTCCAGGAGCTTCATCAGGTTTAATTCCTGGGTGGTCTCCAGATAATGTGGTATCTAAAGCAAATGCCCAATCAGGATTTAATTTAAATGCAGAAGTTCTAGCACCTTTAAGACCTACTTCTTCTTGAACAGTTCCAACACCATAAACTGTAGCATCGGTGTTTACTCTTTTAAGTACTTCCATTACTACATAACATCCTGCACGGTTATCAATAGCTTTTCCCATAAAGCAGTTGTGAGGATATTCTGCAAATATTGTATTAATGTAAATAGGATCTCCTATGGAAACCATTGATTCTGCCTCTTCCTTATCTTTAGCTCCAATATCAATAAACATTTTATCAAATGGAACTACTTTTTTCCTTTCTTCAGCAGTTGTAATGTGAGGTGGTTTAGAACCAATTACACCAGTTACATCACCATGGTCTGTATGAATTGTAACTGTTTGGTTTTGTAACATTTGATCATTAATTCCACCAATTTTTGTGAATCTTAAAAATCCATCATCATCAATGAAACGAACCATTAATCCAATTTCATCCATATGTGAAGCTAACATAACAGTTGGTTTACCTTTTTTACCTTTTTTGGTACAGATAATATTTCCCATATTATCCCTTTCAATTGTGTCTGCTACACCAGTTAATTCTCTTTCAAAAATATCTGCAATATCATCTTCAAAACCAGAAATACCGTTGGTTTCACATAGTTCTTTCATTAAATCCATATTAAAGTATTTATCTGCTTTGGATTCTTTTTTATCACTCATATTTACACCTCGTTATAATGATAAAATTATTTTAGACAATATTATTTCTAAATAAAATCTTTAAAATAATATTTAATTTAAAAAATTCACATATTAAAATTATTTTCAAGAACTTTACTTAGTATAATTTATTTATGTATATAAATAGTATTTTATATTATAATAACTTTTGGTTACTAATTAAAAAAATATGATTTTTTTTAAATTTTTCAGGATATTCATTAAAAGATAGTATCAGAATAAACTTCTTTAAGGAATCTCCTATTATAAAATAATGATCTTTAAGAATATTTTATGCAATTAGCCTGGTTTAAATCAATCTATAATGTAGATAATGTTTAAAAATATAAAATTAGTATCTTAATGTTTTAAATGGATAATCTTTATAATTTAGTTAAATTGAATAGAGAAATAGAATTTTTAAATCAGGAATTAAATATAAATTTAAAAAATAGTTGGTCTTTTTTTTTATCTGATTTTAAAAAGAGTAAAAAGAAGATGTTTAATCTTCCCTATCTGTTAATGCTTTAAAACCGATTGGTACAGTACTGTATTTGGTTCCAGCTGCTGCAATAACATCTGAGACTTTACCAGATACAAATGACTTAGGTTTCCATGGAATATCCTCATCCTGACCTACAAGGAATACCTCATCAACCTTATTTTCATTCAATAGATAGGTTAATATTCCACTTACTACACCACCGTCTTGACCATTAATGCTATTTGACTTAAGAGATAAAATCTTTTTATACTCTCCTAAAGGTTTATCATCAATATCCTCAGGTAAAATATCAGTACTTATATATGTTCTAGGACATGCAAAGTAACATGCATGACAATCTTCCTTACATTTTCCAAATAACTGTGGTTTCCTATCATTAATCTGAATAATATCTATTGGACATACATATTCACATGCACCACATAATACACATCCACCTACATTAATAACATCTGCTTCCAAATTATTAAATTGACAATCTTTGGATTGAGTGACAGCTGATTTTTCGGATAAATGTCTTTGTGATAAAACTTGTCTTGCAACAGATTCCCTTTCTTTAATGTTTTCCTGATTTTCATGGATTTTTCTGTTAGCAATTATTTCAAGAAGTTTTAAACCACTGTCTGTTAATTCTCCAACTTCCAATAATTCCTTATTAATCATGTCATTAATGATTTCTTCACCTTTATCTGTTCTAACAATTACAGTTGAATATCCTTTAGAACTACCTACAGATCCAACAGAAATATCAGATAAATCGGCGGTATAATCAGTACATACCTCACAGTTTTTACGTGTAAATATTTTTGTTTCACGGACAGGTATTGAAAACTTGTTTCCATCATTTAAATAAACTATAAATTGTCCTTTTTCAATACGGAATTCTTTAATTTCATGCATTTCAATGTTGTTACTGTTTAAAAATTTTTCCAGGTATGTATATGAATAATTTTCCATACAAAATAGGCCTATTTTAATATCAATAGGAGATCCGCCAGTTATATCGCTATATTTATTGATTTTAGTTGCAGCTGTAATTTGACATGGAGTTCCCACCATTGCAGTTCTTAATTCATCCATTAAATCACCTCAAGAATTAGAATAAATTTCTTAAATTATGAATTTATTAACAATATTATTATAATGTATATATTTTTATAGATTTAAACTTTATTAAAAATTATACAATTTTCTAAAAAATTAGTTTGAATTAAATAAAATATTGAAAACTATATGAAATCATATGTAAAATTGAATAACCTATAAAATTCTATTGATTCTCATTAGGTTTAAACTTTTAATTTAATTATAATCTAGATAAATGCCTTTCAGTCTCGGATTCTTATATAAATTCTAAGTTTATGTTTCAATTGAATTATATTATATTAGAAAATTAATATCCTCATAAAAATTTATAGTTTAGAATTTAATTTAAAAGTTAATGTCATCATAAATCCTCATAAATATTTCCACAAGGGATATAATATCAAGACGATTATGTCTTATAATAGGTACAAGTGGTCCAATGTTTTGACTGTCTACATATGTTTTATAGTATTCAGGAATGAATTGTCCTGGAACATCATTAAATCTTTCAAAACCACATATATAAGACTCCACAGTCTGTAATCTGCAATTTTCTAATCTTTCCTTATAGAGTTTTCTTGCAAAATACAATAAATCGTAATGTAAATGTTTGTCATATTTTATTCCAAAGTAGTCCGCCCTATTTTTAATAAATGGTATATCAAATCTGGCTCCATTATATGTAACATGTACTGAATCCTCATCAAGGTTTGATATGTAAGCATCGATAATACTGGATTCCTCCTGACCGTTTCTTTGTAAATATTGTTTGGATATAAGTTTATCATTTTCAATATATGCGATTCCAATAAGGATTATTGGTACATTTTTAAGTCCCAGTGTTTCAATATCCATAAATCTGAAGTTTTCAACATCTACTTTATCTGCACACATCATCGTGTTATATTCCTTTAATTTTCTCATCAATCTGAAATAATCCTGGAAGTTTTGATTGTTAATTGTATCAATTAAAGATTCTGCTTTTTTAGAGTATTTTGGATGATTCTTTAACTTATAAAGATTATCGTAACCATTATCTTTTAAAGCTATTTCCTTTTTATTACCAATACCTGATACAAGTTTTAAATCGTTAATCAAATCCCTTTCAACTTCATTATCTTTAAGGTTAAAGTTGATCTTTTTGCTGTTTACTATTTCCAATGCTTGTCCATAATCATTGTCAATGGTATGAACTCCTTTAAAATCCGTGAAACTTTTATCTTTATATCTTTCCAATAATTCTATTTTATATTGATTAAAATAGGAGTTAGAATTTTTGTAATATTTTAGATATGTTTCCTTTGAGGGATTTTCGCTTGATAATGAGCCCATTAGTACTTTCCTTAAATATTCTTCATGTTGATTATATCTTGACATACTATATACCAGAAAATTATATTTAATTTAAATAAGATTCTACCAAAAACAATATTATTATAATAATATATATTATTATATATAATAATATTAATTTTTCAGGATTGATAATATGGAAATGGAACTTAAGGAGTTTACAATTGAAAAAACAATAATTGGCCCTATTACTATTGTTTTTCAAGATTCTGATAATGTTTTAATTAAAAACATTATATTGTCTACTCCAGATTTAAAATCTAAAGAAATTGCATATGAAAATTATGATAACTTAGATTCCGTAAGTTTTAGTCATTTGAATAAAAGAATTAAGAAGCTCGTTTTAGATATTCAAGATTATTTAAATGGGAAAGACTTTAAGTTCCCATTAGATAATTTTGATTTTTCCGGATGTAGTCCATTTGAAAGAGAAGTTTTAAATGCAGAATATAATACCAAAAGAGGATCTGTAAATACCTATGGTGAATTAGCTAAAGAAATTGGTCATCCCAAGGCATATAGGGCTGTAGGTAATGCATTAAGAAAGAATCCATTTCCAATTGTAATACCGTGTCATAGAACCATTAAAAAAGATAGAACCATTGGTGGGTTCAATGGATATCAGGGAGGAATTGAATCTAAAGAAATACTCTTATCCTTGGAAAATGTTGAGGTACAACAGAGAAAAGTAATTAGTGAAAGTCCTGTCATATCCTTAAATAAAAAAGCACAAAAGAAATTAGATATTGATAACTAATTTCATTTACCAGCTTAATTAGCCATTTAGCCAATAATAATTACTATTAAAAAATGATTAATTTTATTTTTATTGAAGTCTATTAATATTAAAGTTAATTAAATATTAACGATTAAATTTATCATTATAAAAATTAAATTATTAATTGAATAAATATTTCAGGTTATATAATGAAGTGGAGAATAGCTACAGTCTATGGAATACTATCTTATTTATTGGTATTTATTTGTTCTTCATTAACCAATAGGGTTATTAGTGCAGATTTACCATTATTCAATACATATATGCCATTATGGATCATATTCTGGGCTTTAATATTTGGTATTATATATATTAGACCATTGCCTGATAATGAAATAGCCGAAGGTTTGGTTTTAGGTGTATACTTTATTGTAATTTCAATAATATTGGATGGCATACTTGCTTTATTTAATATTTCACCAGGTAATTCAAGTAATATTGATTATATTTATAGAATAGCTTACATGTATCTCTTCTATCCGATAATCACTACAACTTTAGGTTATATGGCTAATTTTGATGTTCAATTGAAATAACTTTCATTTTAATCTTTTATTAAAAATAGAATTTTATTTTAATTAATAAATATTTCAATAAGATATATGATATTTTATTCATTTTTTAAGTTATTCTATTTATTGTAAAGATTATGGAATATTTTTTAACTTTTTTTGAAAAACATTCAATAAATTTCTAAAAACTTTAATTTATATATTTTTTTAAATTACTTTTAATATTTTTTCTAATTAAAAAGAAATAAATTTATACAAGTTTTAACATAATATTACTGTTTTAGTTTTTATATTTTTAAATTCTTGTTTTTAAAAATATGATAATTTTTTTATAAATTTTTTTTAAAATGGGTTTTATAATGACTGAAAAAAATCAATGGAAAAACAATATGACCTTTTTACTAGCTATGATAGGTTCTGCTGTAGGTCTGGGTAATATTTGGCGTTTTCCATACATATCCTATACAAATGGTGGTGGAGCATTTTTGGTTCCTTACATTATAGCTATAGCATGTGTGGGCTTGCCATTTATTTACATAGAATATGGTGCAGGATACAGATTTAAAGCTAGTTTAAGTAAAATATTACGTAAGATAAATAGAAAATTCGAATATATTGGATGGTTCATTTTAATGGTACCATATCTAATTCTAACATATTATACATGTATTCTTGGATGGAATATCATATATTTATTTTTAAGTTTTAATAAAGGATGGGGACAGGATACAAATGGATTCTTTATGAATTCCGTTCTTCAAGCATCTAATAATCCAATGAGTGCACTCCATATGGTATTGCCTGTATTATTCGCCATATTTATAGTATGGTTCATTGTATGGTTTATCTCCCATAAAGACTTAAATGATGGGCTTGGTAATGTCTGTGCAGTTTTAATTCCTGTTCTGTTTGTACTTATGGCAGGAATTGTAATATATTCATTAACATTACCTGGAGCATATATTGGTGTAAAAGCTTTATTTACTCCTGATTGGAGTCAAATCACAAATATAAACATATGGCTTGCAGCATTCGGACAGATTGTATTCTCACTAAGTTTAGGCCTATGCATTATGCTTACCTATGCAAGTTATTTGCCGAAAGGAGTGGATCTTGTTAAAAACGGTTTGACTGTTGGTTTAACAAATAGTGGTTTTGAAGTGTTTACCGCCGTAGGTATGTTTAGTATTTTAGGTTTCATGAGCTTATCCAGTGGATTACCATTAGACAAAGTAGTTTCTGCAGGTACTGGTCTTGCATTTATTGCTCTTCCTAGTGTATTTGATAAAATGGGCTTTGTTGGATATATAATTGGACCTTTATTTTTCATATGTTTATTCTTTGCAGGATTAACCTCTGCATTATCTCTTGTTGAACCTATATCCTCAGCACTCATCGATAAATTTGGAATTAGTCGTAAAAGAGCATCTACATACATATGTATTGTTGGGTTTTTAATAGCGATAATATATTCAACCTCCTATGGTAACAATATATTAACCTACTTCGATCAATTCCTAAATCAGTTTGGTTTACTTCTAACCATGATTATCGAATGTGTTATATTCGGTTGGATTTATAAAATAGATGATATAGTTGATAGTATTAATAAATACTCCAAACATAAGATTGGTAAAACATGGAAATTTATTATCAGATACTTTATACCAATTGTAATAGGTATTATGTGGATTACAGGTAATATTCAGAACTTCGCAAGTGGAGATTCCAATCAAATAATCATACAGGGCTTGTTACTCCTTGTAATGATAGTAGTTCCAATATTGTTTACTAAAGCAAAACCGAAAGTTGATGATTACTGAGTAAATCTCAGTAAACATTCCCTTTTTTTAGATACTAATTATTAAATTTAATTAATTAAAATGATTTTGTTAATTTAAAATTGCATATTATTAAAACCAATTAATTACACTAAACATTATTATTTTTAACGATTATTTAATTAAAATCAGTTAGTTATATTAAATCTTATTATTTTTTAAATAGCATACACACATTAGTAAACTAATTCTTTATTTTTTTAAAAACAATATAATGAATATCAGTTAATTATAGTAAAACTATTAATTGTCAAATTTGATATTATAACTATTAAGGAAATTTTTAATTTTTTATAGATGATTCATATGAAGAAAACAGGAGTAATATATGGGTTTTTGACGTGGATTGTTACGATTACCCTGATTTTAATGTCCCATAATTCAAATCCCTATATTTTTAACATAATTTTAGATATTATAATCACGGTCTTATCATTAATATTAGGTATTAATTATTTAAAATCATTTAAAGAGGATTTTTTAAAAGAAGCTTTGGTATTTGGTATTCTAATATTTATAATAAATGTGGTTCTTGATCAATTCTACTATAATGCAGTAGGTTTGCCAATGAATTTTATCGAATACATGTTAAATGTTGGATTAATCTATTTAGTATACCCGATCATTATTGGATTTATGGGTTTTGTATTTGATAATATTGATACCATAATTAAATAGATTAAAAGCATCCATATGGAAATCTAATATTAAAATATTTATATAAGATAATCCATAATAATAAAATAACAAAAAGTTAATAAAATTAAACTAATTATTTTTAATATATAAAAGAAATATTTTTATTAAAATTTAGATTTAATTATAAAATACTTTTTTATTATAAAATCATATACAGTTATTAATTAATAAGAATATAAAGGAGGATACTATGCCTGAAGGAAACCATCATGGTAACCCTAATATGAGCAAAGAAGAGCAGAAAGCAAGAATTCAACAAGAAATTAACATTGCTAATAATATGTCTCATATTAAACATAAGATTGTAGTTATGAGTGGTAAGGGTGGAGTAGGTAAATCTACTGTAGCTGCTAACATAGCAGAAACCTTTGCTAAAAAAGGATACAAAACAGGTATTCTTGATGTAGATATTCATGGACCTAATATACCAAAATTGTTTGGTAAGGAAGGTCAGGTATTAGGAATTGAAGATAATAAAATACTCCCTGTAATGTCAGATGACAATGTTGCCATTATGTCTATGGGATTTTTACTCGATTCACAGGACACACCAATTATATGGAGAGGACCTCAGAAAACAGGAGTAATCAGACAATTCATCTCTGATGTAAAATGGGGAAATCTTGATGTATTGATTATTGATAACCCGCCAGGTACTGGAGATGAACCATTAACTGTACTTCAAACTATTCCTGAGGCAGACGCAGTTGTAATGGTAACAACACCTAACTCCTTATCACAAGAGGATGTATTAAAATGTGTTACAATGGCTAAAAAAATGAACATTAAACAGATTGGTCTTGTAGAGAACATGGCATACTTTGAATGTCCACATTGTGGTGAGAAAATCAATATCTTTGGTAAAAACCAGGGTGAAAACTTTGCAAAACTTATGGATATCGACTATTTAGGAGACATTCCTCTAACTGAAGAGGTCTCAAATGCTGTAGATGAGGATACCATAACCACAGTCGAAGATCCTAAAAATCCAGTATCCAAAGAGTTTAAGGATATTGTTGAAAAAATTGAAGACAAATTCTTTAAAAAAGACGAATAATTCTCTTTTTTAATTACTTTTTTTAATATTTAAATATTTATCGACTTTTTCTTATTTTGACATTTTGTATATCCATATAATCCTTTTCAATTGTTAATATTTTCATTTTAATTTTTATAATTCATAAAGCTTTTTTTAAGATTATCTTAAAAATTTTCATCTTTTCATAGAATTTTTTTATATATTTAAAGATTCAAGAAGGAACTATTAAATATGAGATTCTATAAATCATAAATCGATATGAATAATATTTCATATCTATAAATAAGGAGAAGAGGCAATGAATTTTAATAAAAAGAAAGTGTTATTAATATTAACTATATTATTAGTGCTTATTCTAATACCAACATCGTTTGCTATTGATTTGAACGATAGCAATCAAGATATTGCTTATAACAATGATAATATCCATAAAAATATTAATAACGATACCAATGTTATTGGTGAAGATAATCATACTGGTGATGAAGGATTTATCCAATTCGATAATGACTATATCACAGTAAAAGAAGGTCAAAAAGCCAATATAACAGGTACATTATATTACTATGATGATTATCCTGATTATGATGATGCTTTGGAAGTTGGTTACTCGTATATAGATGGTAACGGAGTTAATAGAACTGGCAGTACTTATATTTATTACTCAGTACTTAACTTAGACATTTCCAGCCTAGAAGGTTTAAGTGCCAGAAGTGAACCTTATGCTATTACTTTTACAAGTGATTCCTCAAAATATGGTTATGATGCATTTATAGAAGATAGTGAAGGTCTTGCTCCTAGTACTGTTTATATAAATGTTACGGATGATAGTATCTCATCTAATGTCAATATTACAATTCCAGACATGTCAGTTACAGATACCATATATGTTTCCAAAATCGGTTATGATGGTAATGACGGAGCAATTGATGCACCATATGCAACAATCACCAAGGCCTTAGATAGGAATAAGGAGTTAGGTGGTAATTGTCTTATTATAATTAATGAAGGTACTTACGAATTAAATGGCTATTATATTAAGGATAATGTGATTTTGGCTGGAAGGGGAAATGTGGTTATCTATTCCAATGGAAGTAATTATCATATCCTTCTGGGAAACAACATTACAAAACTATATAATATTACTTTTATAAATGGTTCAGGTCAAACATCTGGAGCTATTTCCTCAACAACCACATCAGGCGGTTCCGGAAATAAGGATAAATATTTACTTATCTCAAACTGTACATTTTTAAATAATAAAGGACCTACTGGGGCAGTTGTAACTTATGCAAACACCATAATTGAACATTGTACTTTCTTAAACAATACAGGTACTAGTTCATATAGCAATATGCAGGGAATAATCAGTGCTCGTGATAATAAGATCATTATAAAATATTGTATATTTGATAATAATACTGTTAAGGCAGGTACTCCCATAGTTTATTCTGATGTATCCGGTTCTGTAAATTACAATTTCTGGGGTAATAATACAAAACCAAATACAAGCTTCTACAGTGATAGATTAGGATTAACCAATTGGGTTGTACTTATACCAAGTATTAATAGTAATGTTAACCAATATACCAAAGAAGATTTAACATTGGAATTTAAGTTAACTAGTAATGGTACAGGTTTTGAAACTTTAAACCAATCTATGCCAAATTACAAAATTAATTTAACAAGTAAACTAGGAACTTTAAATCCAAATTCAACTACCGTTGTAAACAACTCAGCAACAATAACCTATGTTGGATTAAACACAGGTTTTGATAATGTTTCTGTAATGTATGATGATGAAATCACAAATGTCCAATTCCATGTAAATGGTCCTACTGTAGACAGAATCTATGTATCTAAGGATGGTGACGATTCTAATGACGGATCTTATGAACATCCATTTAAAACTATAAAAGCTGCTGTTTTAAAGAATGAGGAATTAGGTGGTGGAAAAACCATTATCATATTTAATGGTACATATGAAGAGAATGATATTGTAATCAATAAAATTGTAACCATTACTGGAGAAAATGTTATAATATCCGGATCAAACCGTTCTCGTATATTTGTCATTAAAGCAGATACTAACATATCCAATATCAAATTTATAGATGGAAAAACATCTGATAATGGTGGAATTATATTACTAGATTCAAGTAAATTAACACTTAATAATACAGAGTTTACCAATGGTAATGCTTTAAATGGTGGATCTATTGCATCAGTTGACGGTATTTTAATAATCGGCAATTCTAAATTTACAGACAATGTTGCGGAAAATACCGGTTCTGTAATCTATACAAATAGCCCTTTAATATTAGTTGATTCAACAATATCCAATAATGGTAAAGATGCCATATTTACAAATGGTTCTGCAAATATTACAAATAACATATTCTCCAATAATGAGGCTTATGATATTAACATAGCTGAATCTTCAACTACTTATTTAAGAAATAATACCATGACTGGAGATACATGTAACATCAACCTTAACGGCGGAATAATAAATGGTGTTAAAGTCAGCTATTTAGGAAACTCTACTGTAAATGGTAGAAATGCCACTCCAACAGAAGTATTTGCAACAGTTACTGATGATATGTTAAATCCGATTAATGGAGGATATCTTTCATATTATGTAAATGATGTTAACAATGAATTAATTAATGATTCAGTCATTAATGGTACATCCAGATTTAGCCTTAGATTCGATGAAGGTTCCTATCTAATTCATGGAAATGAGATAAGCTATTCAGGATCAAATACTGATAATCCTATTATCGATTTAAAATCAGGTTTCTTAAAAATCAGAGGAGCTATCAATCGTTGGTTTATTAATGATACTGGATATGAAACATTACAAGAGGCTGTAAATGCTTCAGGATTTAATGATACGATTAAAGGTATTCCTGGAACCTATGTTGTAGATGAGGTAATGATCGGTCACAGGTATATGCCTTCAGAACCTTACAGTATAAACAAAACCATAACTATCACTTCCTTAAATGAAACCCCTATTACCTTAGTGGGTAATGGTGATAGAATCATAGATATTGATTATAACTGTGATGTGACCTTTAAAAACATTATATTTACAAATGGTACCTATAACAACGGATGGGCAGGTGCTATCTATACCATGGGTCATGGTAATTTAACTGTTATTAATTGTACTTTCATAAATAATAAAGCTGAACAAGGTGGAGCTATTAATGGATGGGGAAATCATTATATCTATAATACAAGCTTCATTAACAACTCTGCAAGCTCCATTGGTGGAGCATACTTTAAAGATGGTGAAGGTGACTTAATACTTGAAAATGTTTCATTTTTAAACAACACTGCTGTGTCATATGGTGGAGCACTTTACATCTTAGGCTATTCCGGTTACGACTACACATTTAATAATGTTTTATTTGATAATAACCAGGGACTTAGAGGTGGAGCTGTTTTCTCATCTTCAGGTTCTAACAGATACTTCAACAATGTAAGATTTACAAATAACAGAGCTGTAGACTATTTAAATATAAGTTCCATGGGTGGAGCATATTACACTACTGGTAGTAACAGTACTTTTAATGACTGTGTATTCAAAAACAATACCGCTAGTTATGGTGGTGCCCTTGAATTAGATCCTCTCATGTACTATATTACTTCCGTAGTTAATAATGAGGTTATAACCGAGACATATATATCCTATGTCAATTTAAACAATTGTACTATAGAAGACAATCATGGAAGAGTAAGTGGTGGAGCAATATATATGGGTCAATCAAATGTACCTCATGTAAATATTGCAAAATGTAGAATCATTAATAATACAGCTGATTTAAATGCTGCTGCTATCGCAAACGATTACGGCTTTTTAAATATTGTTGAAACCTTATTTGAAAATAACACTGCTAAAAATGATTATTTAATTACAGGTTTAGGTACATATAACTATCCAGACACATTTTATTCTAATACTACCATAGTTAATTCAACATTTAAAAACAATAATGTTAAAAATCTAATTTACCTTTCAAATGAATATTCCAATATAACTGTAATTAATAGTAACTTCATTAACGAATCAACAATATTATACAATGACAATGGATCTGCCATTTTAATAAATAATACCGCTAATACCTCAAACTATTCAATTATAAACATTGGTCTTTTATCATTAGATAAAAATAATTTCACAGAAGCAATTTTTAACAAGAATTACATCAATACTCAAACATATGTTGTTGTTTTAAATAATCAGACCAAAATTGGTTTTATTAATGAAAACAATACATTAGACGGAATTATTTTAGATGACAATAATAACACAATAATATTGGATGAAAATGCCTTTAGATTTAATGTAAAATTAATATTGTTATCTGGTGTTAATTTCCCAATGAATAGGATTTCCAATGGTTCCACAAGTCAAAACTTAATAAACGGAACACTTAATAACACTACCTATTATGGTAACTTTATTCCAACTGTAGGCGGCAATTATCTTGTTAGTGCTAATTTACTTAATAGTGGTTTACTTAAATTATCCATTAAAACTGGAATATTAAAAATAATTAATAAGGACCTTAACTTAACAGTAAATAATATTACTAAATTTTATAAAGGTCCAGAAGGATTAAGTGCTAAATTAGTATATTCAGACGGTAACCCTGTTGTAAATGCTGGATTAAGAATTACCATTAATGGAACAGAATATAATCTTACAACTGATTATAATGGTATTGTTTATTTACCTATTGAATTAGATAGTGGAGCATATAATGTAATTACAACATATAATGGTTCTGATTTATATAATCCAATTATTGTTCATTCAATCATTGTAGTTAAATCTACTTTAGAGGTAAAGGATGTTGTTAAAGTCTATAAAAATGATACCCAATATTATGCATTATACTTAGACAGTGAAGGTAATCCATTGGCAAATACTAATGTAAACATTACTGTCTGTGGAAAAACCTACCTAAAACAAACTAACGATCAAGGAATCGCAAAGTTAAACATTAACCTTTTACCAAGAGAATATACGATTACAACTGTAAACCCTATAACTGGAGAGGAAAAAACCACTATGATTAGTGTTATTTCACCAATTATTGAGAATAAAAACATTGTAATGTACTATAAAAATGGTACTAAATTCTCAGTTAGAGTTTTAGGTAATGATGGAAATGTTGTAGCAGGTGCTGCAGTTAACTTCACTGTCTGTGGAAAAACCTATACCAAAATCTCTGATAGTGAGGGTATTGCAAGTTTAAATATTAATCTAGCTCCAAAAACATATACCATCACTACAACTTACGGTGACTATAAAGTCTCTAATAAGATTACAGTACTTCCAAGAATTACTGCTCAAAATCTTAATATGAAATACAAAGATGGTTCTAAGTATGCTGTTAAAGTTGTTGATAATCATGGAAATCCATTAGCAGGTCAAAGAGTGAAAATTACTGTCAGTAAGAAATCCTATTATAAAACAACTGATAATAATGGTATGGCTTATTTAAACATTAATTTAAAACCAGGCAAATATTCCATTGTCTAGAATTTGGAGAACATAAGGTTACAAGTAAAATAACAATTTCTAAATAGGAATTAAACATTAATCCCTATTCTTTTTTTATTTTTTTAAAAAAAAAGTTTTCATCACATCTATTCAATTTAAATTAGGTGCCGATTAATTCTATTTTTAAATTTTGTAAATTGAAATATGCATTATTTTAAAATAAATCATAATTTTAAAGTATTATTATTTATAATAAAATCCTTTTTTTAAACTGGAATTAAATATTTTTATAATTTTTATTCTAAATATTTAGTTTTAATATATAATTTCGCTATTTTTGTAAAAAAAATTGAATAATGTTTAATTTTTTATTAATCAGGATTATATTACACGAAAATAAACCAATATTTAATAGGATAATATCCAAATTTACTAGATTAAATATGAAAATTTAAATATAATGCTTAACAAAGTTTTAATAAGTATAAAGGAAAAGATTTATACAAAAAATTTTAGAATGAGAGATTTATTATGTCTTATGTAGATGAAGTAATTAATCAAATAAAAAAAGAAAATCCAAGTGAACCTGAGTTTCATCAAACTGTTACTGAGGTTTTAAAATCAATAGAACCTGCAGTTCTTGAAAAGGAAGAGGAATATAGAAGAGATGCACTTCTAGAAAGATTAACTAATCCTGAAAGACAAATTAAATTTAGAGTTCCATGGGTAAATGATGAAGGAGAAGTGGAAGTAAATACCGGATATAGGGTACAGTTTAATAGTGCAATTGGTCCTGTTAAAGGAGGGCTTAGATTCCACCCATCAGTAAACTTAGGAATTATTAAGTTTTTAGGATTTGAACAGATTTTCAAGAATTCATTAACAGGACTTCCAATTGGTGGAGCTAAAGGAGGTTCTAACTTTGATCCTAAAGGTAAATCCGACCGCGAAGTAATGACTTTCTGTCAAAACTTTATGACTGAATTATATAAATATATTAATGCAGATAGAGATGTACCTGCTGGAGATATAGGCGTGGGTGCTAGAGAAATTGGTTATTTATTTGGTCAATATAAAAAGATTACTGGACAATTTGAAGGTGTTTTAACTGGTAAAGGATTAACATATGGTGGATCACTTGCTAGAACCGAAGCAACAGGTTATGGACTTCTTTATTTTACAGACACACTTCTTAAAAATGAGGACATTTCTATTAAGGATAAGGATATAATTGTTTCTGGTGCTGGAAATGTGGCTATATATGCAATTGAGAAAGCTAAACAATTAGGTGGAAATCCAATTACTGCATCTGATTCAACAGGATGGGTATATGATCCTGAGGGTATTGACTTAAAATTACTTAAGGAAATTAAAGAAGTCAGAAGAGGAAGAATGTATGATTATGCTGCAGAAAGACCTTCTGCCGAATATCATGAAGGTAAAGGTGTATGGACAGTAGATGGAGACATAGCTCTTCCATGTGCAACACAGAATGAAATCGACCTTAATGATGCTAAGGCTTTAGTGGATAATGATGTAATTGCTGTATGTGAAGGTGCAAATATGCCTTCAACTATTGATGCAACCAATTATTTCCTGGACAATGACGTATTATTTGGACCTGCAAAAGCTGCAAACGCAGGTGGTGTTGCTGTTTCCGCACTTGAAATGACCCAAAACTCAGAAAGAATCCACTGGACATTTGAACAAGTCGATGACATGTTAAAAAATATCATGGTCAATATATTCAACAACATTAGTAATGCTGCCGATAAATATAACCAACCTAAAAACTTTGTTGTAGGTGCAAATATCCATGGATTTGAACAAGTAGCAGACGCTATGCAATCACAAGGAATTGTATAAATTATGAAATTTAATTTTCACAATTTCTTTTTTTTAATTTAAGTTTACTTTAATTAGTAAATTCCTTTTTTTATAAAAATAAGATCCGGTTAGGTTCATTCTTTAATTTGAAAAAATAAATAATTATTAAACAAGTTTAAAAACCTTTCTGAAACTTTATAAGTTTATCTATTTAAAATAAAAACAAGTAGGAATATTAAACAGAAGAAAAACTATTTATTTAATTATATTAATAAAATTAATAATTTTAATAGTTTTAATAGATATAATATAGTAAAATATTTTTTAAAAATAAGAGTATTTTATTCCTAAAAATCTAAACAAAAAATAAGCTTTTTTTATAATATTTAATTAATTAAAATTTAAAATCAGATAAATATCAAATGATTAAATGTAAAAGAATTATTAAGAATATATTATTCATTATCATTTTCAATTTCTAAAGTATCCCTAAACTCATCTTTAATCATATCTCTATCTGAGTCTTTTAAATCAAGATAATAAGAGTCTGTATCAATAGTAAATTCAGCCAATTCAAATAAAACTTTGTTTAATCTTTTACCCTTCTCAGTTAGTTTATATTCAGTTTCAAGCTTATTATCAGGATTTCCTATTTTTATTACCAATTCATTTTCTTCCATATACTTTAAACATTCTGATAATACCTTATTGGATAGTTTTGGTTTATTTTCTTTAAACTGATTAAAATGAGTTTTTCCAAAAAACATATCCCTAATAATTAAAACTAACCATTTTTTCTGAATCAAATTTACAGCTTGTTCTATAGGACAAGATTTACATAATGACATAGCATCAGACATTTTTTAAACCTCAGATATATTATATTTGACTATATTTATATAAATAAGGTAACTTAGAAGTTACATAAAATATAATTATAACTATATAATTATTATACTACCTTTTAAAAAAAACAATAACAAAACTATTTATTTAATTATTATATATTATAGTTTGAGTTGAAAATATGAGATATGACTTTGATACTATTATAAATCGTAAAGATACGAACTCAGTAAAATGGGATTTCTATGATTGTGAAGTCCCTATGTGGGTAGCGGATATGGATTTTAAAGTAGCAACTGAAATAAAAGATGCTTTAAGTTCAAAAGTAAATGAAGGCATATATGGATATACCCTAATTCCAGATGAGTGGTATGACGCTTATATCAATTGGTGGAAAAAATATGGTGTTGTTCATAAAAAAGAATGGTTAAAATTTACAAATTCTGTAATGCCTGCAATATCCTCTTTAATTAGAGAATTTACAGAGGAAAATGATAAAGTCCTTATTCAAACTCCTGTTTATCATGTATTCTTTTATGTTATTGAAGACAATAATAGGATGGTTGAAGAGAATAAACTAATTTATGATGGTGAAAACTATTCAATTGATTTTAATGATTTAGAAGAAAAATTTAAAGATCCCAAAGTTAAACTAATGCTTTTATGTAATCCTCATAATCCTATTGGTAAAATTTGGACCAAAGATGAACTAAAGAAAATTGGAGAACTAGCAGACAAATATGATGTTATTGTAATTTCAGATGAAATTCATTGTGATTTAACAAATCCGGGTCTTGTTTATACTCCCTATATCTCAGCATCCAATAAAAACAGGAATAATAGTATTACAACATTATCACCAAGTAAATCCTTTAATATTGCAGGAATTAAAACCGCGGCAATTAGTATTCCAAATGAAAACATTAGAGAAAAGGCATTCAACCATATTCAAATTGAGGGACTATCAGATCCGAATTTATTTGCATGTTCAGCTGCAATTGCAGCTTATAATCATGGTGAAGATTGGCTGAATCAATTAAGGGATTATATATACAACAATAAACTATTTTTAGATGAATATCTAAAAGAAGAAATACCCGATTTAAAATTAGTTCCATCAGAAGCAACATATCTTTTATGGATTGATTGTAGTAAATTAAATATTAAATCCAAAGAGTTTAATGATTTTTTACTTGAAAAAACTAAGGTAGTATTTTCTCCAGGTTATGAGTTTGGTGAAAATGGAGATCAATTTATAAGAATAAATATAGCTTGTCCTAGAAAATTATTAGAGGATGGATTTAAAAGATTGAAGAAAGGCGTTGAACTTTATAAAGAAGAGTTTAATATTTAAAATTTAAATATTAAAAATCCTTTTTATAAATTTTTAATAAAAAAACAGTCAATTTACACTAACTATATATAACAGTTAAAATAATGATATTTTTTTTTACTCTTTTTGATTATATAAAATTATCAAGTTAATTTATTTAAAAAAAATATTGAATTCTTTAATTTCTACAGCGGAAGAAAATAGATTTTGATATTCTATTATATAAAAGATAATCTTTAAAAATTTAATTAAAAAATCGGCATTTTCCTTATTTTTATAAAAATACAGAAAACTTTGATATTTTTTATAAAACAATAACAATTTTCAATATAAAAATAGGTAAATATTTTCTTTAAAGAAAAAAAGAATCTGAAAATTAATGTTTTTTGATAAACCATAAAGTAAGTAAATATTTTCTTTAAATGATATTAAAGTAAGCTTATAAAATTTTAAATTTATTAAGAAATCATATAAATTGAAGTTCTTAAAATGTAAAATATTAAAGGAAAAAATATTAGGAATTATTTTTAAGACCTTTAATATATAATCTACACCATATATAGGCAATCACACTACCTATAGCTGCAGCTAAAACCATACCACCATAAATACCTCTTTGACCTATGTGTAATATTACTCCAAAGAAGTATGCAAGTGCTATCTCAAGTAATAATGCCCTAAACAATGTAATAACAAAAGATATTACACCTTTTCCTATTCCTTGGAATACCATAGCAGAAATCATACCTGCAGGTACAGCAAGTAAGAACAAACATAATATTTTAAGTACCTCTGATATTAATGGAGCTAACATTGCACTTTGATCCGTATATGCAAATAATAATGCTATATAATCAGATCCAAAGAACATTACTATACATAGAATAATTGATACTATATATGATAATTTTATAGCATATTTATGTGCGAATTCTAGTTTATCATAATCTTTTGCACCATAAGCTGCCCCTGCAACTGTAAGCATTGCAGTACCTACACCAATAAGTGGAATCATTGCAAGTTGGTTAATTCTTCCGGCAGATGTATATACAGCTACTGCAGTTGTACCTGCAACTAATGTAAGCATCCAATTCATAACCATCATCATAACAGAGAAAACAATTCCCTCTGCCATGTTTGGAATAGCAACTAATCCTATTTGTTTTAAAATATATGAGTCATATTTAAATGCTGATCTTGTAATGTTTAAGTATGTATCTTTATTAACCCATATCCAATAAGCCATTACAAAACATGCGATTAATGAAGATATAACAGATGCCCATGCAGCACCTCCAACACCCATTCCAAATACATAAATGAATATTGGATCTAATACTATGTTTAAAACAGCTGTAACTGCAACCGCATACATTGATCTTGTTGCATCACCTTCAGATCTTAATATTGCAGCAAGTACACCATTGAATATAAATGAAAATGTACATATAAACACAACATTACCATAATCTAAACCCATTTGTAATGAGCTACCAGCACCCATTAATAATAGAATTTCTTTTAGAAATGGAACCAATAAAACTGGAACCAATACGGATAATATTACTGCAATTAGTATTGAGTGAACTGCGGAGTTGTCTGCAAGTGGTTTGTTTTTTGCCCCAATAGCACGTGCAATTATTGAATTTGCACCTGCTCCTATACCATTTCCTACATTAACTATAATAAAGAATAATGGTGAAATAAAACCTAATGCTGCTAATGCATTTGATCCAAGACCTGCCACCCATAAACTGTCTGCTATATTATATAACATGACAAGAAACATGGATAACATTGTTGGATATGACAACTTACGAATAGCAATTTTAGGATCTCCACGTATTAATTCAATGTTTCGTTTAGTTCTATCATCGTTTTTACTCATTACACTCCTCCTTATAAATTAATTCAAGTGATTTTCCCGTAATATATTGTACATGTTCAAGAAATTCTTTCTTATACTCATTATCATTATCACAGATAGCATTTTCCCATTCCTCTTCATATTTTTTAATTCTATCTGCAAATTCAATTCCTTCATCAGTTAAAAAAAGTAAATTTTGGCGTTTGTCATTGGGATCCTGTTCTTTTTTAAGTAGACCTTTCTCTTCAAGACTTTGTACACTTCTACTAATAGATGCTTTATCTATTTGTAAATCATATGATAGTAATTCCTGGTTAATTTTCTTATTTGACCTATTATACAATCCCATTTTATTTAATATCTCAACCTGACTTTTTCCAATATCCGGGGAATTAAGTTTTTCCATTATATATATGGTTTTTGAACGAATTATTATGGTTAATAAAAGGGTTATACTATCAATTGATAGCCATCCTTTATTCTTAATAAAATCCGACAGAATATCACCCCAATTTTAAAAAAATTAGTAAAAAAAATAACTATTGATAAATCACACTGTAATTAAAAATAATAGTAAAAATAAGATTATTGATATATCAACAATTAAATTAATATTTGAACATTTTAATATATAAATGTTGTCATATCAACAATTAAAAATTTAAAAAAAATAAGATTTTTAAAAATTAAAAATGAATCAAATATTAAAAAAGCTTTTAGTATTTTTATAAACTTGTTTTGAAAGCTTATCTGAATCTAAACCCATTTCAGATGCGATACGCTCCAATATATGAGGTAAATATTTTGGTTCATTTCTATGTTTTTTTGGTTTAGGTTTCAAGTCCCTAGGAATTAAAAATGGTCCATCTGTTTCAATCATAAGTTTCTGAGGAGGAATACACTTAACAGCTTCACGAAGTTCATCACCCCGTCTTTCATCACATATCCAACCTGTAACTCCTATATAACAACCTAAAGACAGATACTCTTCAACCTCATTCTTGTTTCCTGTGAAACAATGTACCACAGATTTCTCTGCTACACTTGGAAATTGTTTTAAAATATTTGAAAAATCGGGATATGATTCTCTATCATGAAGAAATACTGGCATGTCTAATTTTTCTGCAAGTTCTAATTGTTTTTTAAACCATTTCCTCTGAATATTTTGAGGGGAATAATTTCTATTATAATCAAGACCACATTCACCTAAAGAAACTACAGAATCCTTACTAGCCAATTCTTCTAAAATTTTTATTGTATTTTCATCACATGTTTTTGCATCATGAGGATGAACACCGGCAGTTGAATATAAGATACCCGGATATTTTTCTGAATATTCTGCCGCCTCAATACTGGATTGAATATCTGCCCCTGTAATAATGGCATTAGTAACTCCTACATTTTGAGCATTTTTAATTACTTCTTCACGGTCCTTATTATAAGATTTATGCATTAAATTTAAACCAATATCTATATACTTCATAAAAATTCCCTCTTAATAAGTTATTTATAAACTATTTAATATAATCTAACTTTATTAAAAAAAATTAATATGCACTAATTTAAATATATTAATATTTATAAATAAAAACTAAGTGATATTATGAATAATCTAATTATATATTTTTCAAGAAGGGGAGAAAATTATCTTAACGGTTCTTTGGTCAATTTTGAAGTTGGAAATGCAGAGGTTTTAGTAGAACATATTAAAGAATTTATTGATGCTGATACTTTTCAAGTAGAAACCAAGGAAAGTTATCCAGATTCTTATATGGAAACAATTGAAATTGCAAAAAAAGAACAAGAAAACAATGTTTATCCCGAACTTAAGGAATACCTTGATGATATAAGCCAATACGATACAATTTATATTGTTTCTCCAAACTGGTGGGGAACTTTACCAATGCCTTTACAAGGACAATTGAAACAACTCGATTTTACAGGAAAAACCGTGAAAACCCTCATTACTCATGAGGGATCTGGATTAGGAAATTCCATGAAAGATATTAAAAAGCTTTGTAATGGTGCAGATATTAAAGATGGACTTGATATTAAAGGTTCCGATGTACAAAAAGCTAAAGATGAAATTAAAGAATGGATTGAATATTAGTCTTATTAAAAATTAATTAATGGTGTTCTTATTGGATTCAGGTCGTTTTGAAACTTTTATTGATGCTATACTTGCTATAATGATGACAGTTATGGTACTTAAAATACCACAGCCCGAAACATTAAGTTTATCTGGAATTATGGATTTAAGCGTAGTATATCTCAGTTATTTAATTAGCTTTATTATTATTGCAAGTATCTGGAATAGTCATAGAAAACTATTTGATAAAATTAAAAAAATAGATAACTATGTTATTGCAATATATATGGTATTAACATTTATTATCACTTTAGTTCCATACTTTACATATTGGGTTTCTGGAAACCCATATTCATTAGCTCCAGAAATATGTTATGGAAGTCTATTTATTTTAACAAATGTTTTATATTTACTGGCTAGCCATATTGCGGTAAAACATGATAAATTTAATAAAAATAGTAATCTTGACAGTTCAAGATATGTTAATTTGAATTTAATAATTTATACCATATTTATTATAGGATTCTTAATAGGCATATATATTAATCCTATTGCAATCTTAATATCTTGTTTGTTAAGTGCAATTGTTTGGAATTTACCACTTAAAATTATAAACATATTGGATAATAGTGATACTCATGGATACTGAAAGATTTGAGGCATTAATCGATGCTATTTTAGCAATTATCGTTACTTTAATTATTTTGGAAATTCCAATACCAGCACATCCGGATTTTGCCAGTTTATGGGAAGTAAGAATAGAGTTTCTTGCATATTTAGTAAGTTTCTTTATTGTTTTTAATATTTGGAATTCACACCATAATCTATTTATTAGAATAAATAAATTAAACAGTACAATTGTTTGGACAAGTTTGGCAGGAATATTCATTTTAAGCTTTATTCCATACTTTACAACTATGGTTTCAGAACACTTTAATTCATTTTTTGCTCAAGCTTGTTTTGGATCTATATTTATACTTCTCCACATACATTATGTTATACAAGCAGAAATAATTAAAAGGGCTGACCCAGCCAATGTTGCACTTATTATTTATTTAGATAAAGGAGAGCATAACTCATTATTTGAATTTATACTATTTACAATATCATACATTCTTGGATATTTCGTTTATCCACCTTTAATAATGGTAGGCTGTCTCATTGCAATGAGTTATTGGATAATTTCCGATCAGTATTTAACTGATTAACTTTTTTTTATTTTTATATTTAAATCTAAATATATTACATTTATTATTATAAAATAAACCATTGATTTTATTATTGAATAAAAAAAAATTAATTTCTATTTCTTTAAAAATAAAATTTTAATATAAAATCAGAAAAACGTACAATATATAAAATATTTTATACCTTTTAAAAGATTTAATAACCCTTATTAATGTATATTTTCTTCAATAAAAGACAAATCTTTTATATTATTATTGATTAAAATACTAATGTAGTAATCTAATAATTATAAAACTCCTTGTTTATTATATTAAAGTATTATTAATTTTTTAATATAAATTTTAAAAGTTTTATAATGCTTCGAGGTCTATTGAATAGAATGGAAAAATACTGTAAATATTAAAAAATTTTTAAATTCAATGAATTTAATGTATAATCTTTTTAAGTTTTACATGGATTTTTC
>NZ_BAGX02000012.1 GCF_000320505.1 Methanobrevibacter boviskoreani JH1 | reverse complement strand
GATTTTTCCCTATATCAATGGATTTACTCCATTTTAAATTTTATATAATCAATTTAAAAGGAGGTGAAAATATGCAAACTAAAAATAAGGTGTTCAGTATTATTATTTTACTTATTATATTAGGTTTATGTATTAATACCATATCAGCAACAGATGATACCTCAGGTACTGTTTCAGATAACACTACCATGTCAATTGACAGTAATTCATCAATCCAGAACTCTAATGTGACTAATCAGGTTACTTATAATAGTAGTTCTAACAGTAAACAATTACTTACAGCTACTGCTAATGAGAGTAATGTTAATAAAGAGGATAGTTCTGATGCTGGAAGTTTCACTGATTTAAACACATTAATAAGTAATGGTGGAAATTATATTACTCTAAATAAAGATTATGTATATAATCCAACTACAGATACTCATTATAAAAATGGTATAACCATATCAAAGACAATCACAATAAACGGTAATGGATATACCATCAATGGATTAAACCAAGCGGAAGCATTTAATATAAGATCTAACAATGTTACAATCATTAATTGTACTTTTATCAATACAAATTCAACCAACTATGGCGGTGCGATATATTCAAATAAAGCAAATAACACCAAAATTATAAACTGTAACTTTATCAATTCCACTGGAAAAAGTGGTGGTGGAGTATTTATATTTGGTGGTAATGACTGTTATATAGATAATTGTACATTTATCAATACAAGTTCAGACTCTGGTGGTGCTATATACTGGTATAGTGCCAATGGAAATATCTCAAATTGTAGATTTATAAATACAACTGGATATGATGGTGGTGCAGTATTCTGGAATGATGGAAAAGACACTAAAATTTTAAATTGTACCTTTGAAAATACTCATGCAGATGATTATGGTGGTGCAATATTATTATTCGGTGTATCTTCCATGAGTTATTTTGAAATAGCTAACTCTAATTTTATTAATACAAGTTCTGATGTTCAAGGTGGTGCAATATTTTGGTATGGTCCAAATGGAACCATTAGAAATTGTAATTTTATAAATGACACCTCCGTAGAACATGGTGGTGCAATCACTTGTGTAATTTGTGACAATGGCACTATAGATAACTGTTCTATAGTAAATTGTTCATCTGCTGCAGGATCTGCAATCTATCAAGAAAACAAATATCTCATAATTAAAAATTCAATAATCTTAGATAACAGAGCAAATTCAACAGATTTAACCATTAATAGTTCCAACTCAAATGTAATTATAACATTATATGGATTAAATAATCTTTTCAATGGAATTTATATTAATGGAACCGTAAATGCAACCAATCTCACTTATTGGGGATTAAATGGTGTTACTAATGCAGGTGATGAAAGTAAACTATTTACATCCAATAATTTCACTGAAGCAGGTATTGGTTTAAGGATAAAGATTCTTGATTATGAAAACAATACATTAATAGATGATGTATATTATACTAATGAAAATGGTCAGGTTATACTTGATTTAAGTAACTTATCCAGTTCAAAATATTATCTAGTAAGTGCAAGTCTAGATAATGAAACATATTATACTTCAATATCAAATAATGGAACTTTTGATTTAAGAAAAAATGTATCAAAAACTGAAATTAACGATATTATCTATGGTGATCAAGTTATAACTGTTGTATTTGATGATAATGTAACTGGTAATGCAACTGTATATATTAATAATACAAGATATACTGGAACCGTCATAAATGGTGTTTCTAAAATAAATATAGGTACTAAGAATGCTGGAAAATATGTTACAAATGTCACATATTCCGGTGATAATAATTATTTAGGTTTTGATAATAAAGAAGTAAACTTCACAATTAATAAAACAAATCCAGTGCTTAATTTAAATGTAGATAATATTACATATGGCAATAATATTACAATTAACATCAACCTTACAGGTATTAATGGTGACGGTTTAAATGATACTGTCAATTTAACAGTTAATGGAACAAAATATATTATCAACGTTGTTGATGGTGTAGGAAATCAAATCTTAATACTCCCTAATATAGGTGTTTATGATATTGTTGCAAGCTTTGATAGTACAGATAATTATAATGCTGTTAGTAATACTAGTTCCTTTACAGTAAGTAAAGCAAATCTTACTTCATTCGATATCACTGTAATGAACACTACATATAACTCTGATAACACAATCAGCTTCAATGTAAAAGGCATAAACAATGAAGTAATAGACAGCCAAATAATAGTAACCATAAACGGAAAAGACTACACAGTAGATGTAACCGCAGGTAAAGGAATCTTAGTCCTAAAAGATCTAATACCAAATACCTATGACGTAACAGCAACATTCCAAGAAACAACAAACTACAACAAGTCAACCAAAAACACACAATTCACAGTAAACAAAGCAACACCAACAATAACAATTACCACAAAAAACATTACCTACGGTAACGACGAAACAGTAACAATTACTCTAAAAGGAGTAGACAATACTGGATTAAACGGAACTGTAACATTAAACATCAATGGAACAGATTACACTGTAAATATTGTTAATGGTATAGGCAGTCAAGATATTGCCGAACCAAATGCAGGAATCTACGATATTACTGCAAACTACAAAGGTAATGAAAACTACACAACCACTACAGATATGGCTACATACACTGTTGGAAAAGCAAATCTTACTGCGTTTAATATAACAGTTATGAACACTACATATAATTCTGATAACACAATCAGCTTCAATGTAGCAGGTGTAAACAATGAAGCAATAGATGGTGTAGTAATAGTAACTGTAAATGGTAATAACTATATAGTTAATATAGCATCAGGTAAAGGAACATTAGTCTTAAAAGATCTAATACCAAATACCTATGACGTAACAGCAGTACTCCAAGAAACAAGAAACTATAACAGTTCAACAACAAATACAGAATTCATTGTAAGTAAATCTGCACCAGTAATCATTATAATTGGAGAAAACATTACCTATGGTAATGATGAAACTGTAACAATCATTCTTACTGGAGTAAACAATACTGGATTAAATGGTACTGTTGCTATTAGTCTTGATAGTTTTGAAGCTTTAAATGGTAGATTAATTGGTTCAGATATTATTAATGTTGAAATTATTAATGGTAAAGGTGTTTATGTATTTAAACAACTAAATGCAGGTATTTATAATATTTCTGCAGCATACAATGCTAATGAAAATTATAGTTCTGTTAAGAATATGAGTTCATTTACTGTTAATAAGGCAGATGTAAGTGTATTAAATGTTACTGTTAACGATTCAGTTTATGGCGGTATCAATACAGTTGATATTACTGCAATTGGTATAAATAATGAATTATTAAACGGTACTGTTAAAGTTAATGTTAGTGGTAATGAATATAATCTTACCCTTAATAATGGTAAAGCTACATTGGATCTTGAAAATTTAACTACAGGTGATTATACTGTTAAAGTCACATTTGGAAATGATAACTATAATAATATCACAAATGAAACAAGCTTTACAATAAACAAATCATCTACTAATCTTAACATAAGTTTAGTTAACACCACATTTAATGGTAAAAACCATACAGCTAGATTTAATATTACATTAGATAGTTCTAATGGCATGTTATTAAACGAAACTGTTAATGTTACTATCAATAATAAGACCTATGCAGTCAATGTTGTTAATGGAACTGGTGTTTTAGATGTAGACGGTTTAAGTGCAGGTAATTATACTGTTGAATCCGTATTTAATGGAAATGATAATTTTGACTCATCAAATAATACTGTTAACTTCACAATTGATTATTTAACTCCTGAATTAAATGTTAAAATTGTAACCGATGGTAATAAAGCTATCATTTATGTTAGACTTACATATAATGGTACAGGATTAAATGGTACAGTTACAGTAAACTTTAATAACAAAAATTATACTGTAAATGTTATAGACGGAAAAGGTAATTTAACATTATCCAATCTTAAAAATGGAAAATATGGTATAGATGTTATATTTGATGGAGATAATATTTACTCAGGTATTAGCACTAATGCTTCATTTAGTATAGATGTTCCTGACAAGAATGGAACCGATAATGGAAATTCCAATACTGAAACATCTGAAGATAATAATCTTAAAAGTTTAAGATTTAATGGTAATAGCTTACCTAAAACAGGTAATCCAATAATGGTTTTACTTTTAGCATTGATGGCATTAACTGTTGTTATTAAAAGAAAGGAATAATTTCTTAAAAGAAAGTTAAAAATAGGGTTATATTATTAAATAAATGTTTTAAATAGCATTAATTTATTAAATTATAATTCAATTATTAACTTTTCTTATTTTATATTTTTTTAATTGATCAGTCTATTTTTATATGATTCCATTAATTGGTATAATAATCATATATTATTTTAAATAAGGAAAAAAATATTTGTATATATTAAAAATTTTATAAATTTTCATGTAATTCCATCAGATTATAGATTTCATAAGAATGAAAAATTTTTTCAAGAAATTAGAAATCAAAATTTTAAAAAAAAAAATTGAAAAAAAAATCATGAAATATGAATTTGTACTTCGATAAACTATACTATAACGAAGTAGAAATTTATTAAAAAATAAATTTATCAAAACTTAGGTAAATAAACTATTTGATGTATATGTAAACATACCATTTATAGCATTTTTTTAAATTTTTAAATTTTTGCATTTTTCAAAATATTTTACACTTGAAATAGTACTTTATTACTTTTTCTAATATTATTTATAAAAAAGTATTACTTTCAAAATGAATCAATTTTTAATACAAAATTATTAAATTAGTAATAATTTTAAAATTTATTTAAGCCTAAAAAATTTTTATAAAAATAAGTAAAACTAAAATTTAATACAAAATATTATAATCTGTAATAAATTATTAAAATTTTATTTGTATTATATTTTTATGACTAAGTAATAATTTTAAGTATTATATTTTTTATGACTAAGTAATACTTTTAAGTAATATATTTTAGATTAAAAGTAATAATTTATTGTATTAGTAATTTTATTAAATTGTAATAATATTTAAAAATAGAAAATCATAGAAAAATCTATTTTTACAATAGAATTTAAAAAAATATTTTTTTATTACTTTTATTGATATTTAGTAATAAATTTAGATTAATTCTAAAATTTAAGAATTAATTTTCAAAAATGGATTTAACTTATTTATTTCACTAAATAAATTCAAAACTCTTTACAAACATTTAAATATCCATCATTTATAATTATATTCCATTAATTTTTAATGTTAAATAATAAATTTTATTATAACCTATTAAACCAAATCAATATTTAAAAACACTAAATTATATTAATTTTCTAAAATTCAATAAATTTTATGAAATTATTACTAATTTTTAAAAAATTAATAATAAATTAATACTAATTTAAAAATAAATAATACTTTTAAATATAATACTAATTTTTAAAAAAGTAATACCTATTTTTTAGGTATTACTATTTTTTTAAAAAATATTAATTAATTATTATTACTAATTATATAATTTTTATTAATTTTCATACAATATCTAATAAAAATAATAAAATTAATATTCAAAATCTAAAAAATTTCATAGGATATAATAAAACTTTAGATAAAAATCATCAAAATTGGGTAAATAAATCATTACATATATACTGAACATATTCAAAATAAGCATTTCTAATAATTCTCATAAAAACAAAAAATAATATTCCAACTATTTAAAATAAAATAATTTTAATAAAATTTCTCTAAACCCTTATTTTTTCAATTATTAAAAAAATAATGAGTTTATCTTAGTTTTGATATTCAGTTTCTATTCCTTTTCTATTATCTTATGGAGTTAAAGGACTTTACTATGGGGAGGGATATATTGCATGAGTCCATTATAGCATTTTTTTAATATTTGAAATATAAATATAGATTTTAATTAAATCAATATTATAATATGTTTTTTAAAATCTCCATATTATCTCTAATATTCTTTTTAAAAATTAGCTAATAGGTTTTTAAAATTCCGATTCTATTGCTTTTACCATATTGTAAATTACTTTATTAACAGTAAGATCTACTCCATATTCTTCACCAAGATAAATAACTTTACCATTTAATGAATCAATTTATGTTTTTATTTTCCTTTCAATATCTTTTGATGTAAACGAAACATGTTCATATGTATCAAGGACTAATTAATATACTTATTAATTTTTAAATATAATAGTTTTTTAATAATTTTTAAATATGATAGTTTTTTAATTTAACTTTTTATTTAGTATTTAAACAGGTTTCATTACATTAAAAAGTATTGGAGAGGATTTACCCAACCAATTGTTGATTAGAAAGATATAGGGGTAAGTAAAATTCTTACATGAAAAAAATACTTCATAATCAGTCGAATTACATTTCAAGTGCTTATGTAGATATTTCAAAGATTAATGATATGAAAGGAGAATATCTGAAGAAGAGACTTTAAAAGAAATTCTTATTGAAATAAATAAAACCTTAAAATAAGGATGATAATTTATTTAATAGATTTCAAAAGTATCTAGAAACTATATTTAATACTAAATATTATGACTTTACTAATCCAGAAACCATATTTAATATTCCAATACCAAAATAAAGGACAATTATGAAAAAATTAGTAAATTTGTAATGGAACTTCCTCAAAAGATTGTTGATTCTTCTGAGATTATATAATAAATGATCCTATGTTAAAATCATGGTTGAAAAATAAAAAAGAGACTGAAGCCCATTTCCAGTTTAAATTGATTTATTTATATAAATTTTTATACTTAATTAGTATTTTAAGCAACACTTATTTATAAAAAAAATAAAAAGTGTAAAATAAAATTTTACACTATAAAATTCTTATTTTTTACGTTTTAAAGGTATTAATGCAATTAATCCTAAAGCTAGATATAAGATATATAATGGATTACCAGTTTTATAGTTAGAAATTCCAATATCAAATTCATCATTACCCTTTTTAATATAAGTAACATTTGTATTATTATGTTTTTTAGTTGTATTATTCGTATTATTGGTGTTATTAGTATTATTAGCATTATTGTTGGTGTTTTTAATGACTTCCGTGGTATTTAAAGCACTAAGATTATTTACTTCATTAGATCCAGCAACAACCGTATTTGTAAAGTTACCAGTTTTTGTAGTATTAAAGTAAACTGTAAAGTTTGAAGATTCACCTGGAGCTAAAACACCATTATAATAAAACATATTACCTTTATTAATCCAATTGTCACCTGTAAAACCAATATAAATTAAACCAGTATAATCAGACTCAATAACGTTAACACCAGTTAAATTACCATCACCAACATTTTTGACAACAATTGTAAATGAGGTAATGTTTCCCACATAAACAGTTTTATTGTTTGCAATTTTAATAACGGTCATATTATAATTAACAGGTTTATCAATAACAACTGTGTTATTGGATGCATTCGCTAAGGTTAAATTATCATATCCAGTAGTGAGATTATTAGTAAGTATGCCAGTTTTGGTGGTATTAAATATAATAATCAAATTAGCAGTTTCATCGGGACTTAAAGGTGAGTCCAATACAAATTTGCCATCTTCATAAATCCAGCGACTACTTGTGTTCTCGTATCCATAATATGTTAGGCCTGAATCAAAATCAGAATCATTAACAAATACATTTTCAAGGGTAAAATCACCATTATTTAATACAGTGACATTAAAACGCACTAAAGTACCAACAGGAATATTGGTATCTAGAGTTTCCTTCTTAACAGTTAAATTTTCTTTTAGAGGTTCAAATTTAAACATTATTAAATTTTCCTGATTACCTGCCGTTAAGAGTTTTTTAAATACCATACTAACATTTTTTCCATCTAATGTTTTAATTGTATGGGTATCATTAACACGGAACCCCTCGTTATATAGTTTTAAAACTTCTTGAATGGTGGTATTGTCACTATTTAAATAATCCTCTTTCGTAAATATCCAAATTATTCTGTTTAACTCAAGGAGATTATTATCATAGTCATCTGTAGTGTTACCATAAATATAACACAATATCTTTAAGTATTCTGTTACATTTGAACCATCAACACAATTATATATTCCTCTTAAAGGAGATACAGAACCTTTTTCCGCATAAATTGTCTGTTCCTCTATACATAAACAATAATAACCATCATCAGTTTTTGTTGTATGTTCTGCATTAATGAATGGATAATTAAATAGGGAATATTGATCTGGAGAGATGGTGGAATTTATTATTTTACCATCACTTAAAATCTCGACAACATAACCTTCTCTAGCAGAATTATTCATGAAACTACAATTTTCAACTGTACCTTTATTTAAGGATATTGCACCACCAGTTCTGGCACTATTGTTTTTGAATGTAGAGTTTGTAATAGTTCCCTTAGGAAGACCAATGGCACCACCATAATCTCCGGAATTGTTAATAAAAGTACAATTATTTACATAGTTATCTTCTGTTTCAGAACTAATTGCACCACCTGATCCATATTTAACATGATTGCCTATAAATATGGAATTTGTAACATTAACAATACTATATGTGAATTTTGAGTTAATTGCACCACCAATATATTCAGCAGAATTATCAATAAAAGTACAATTATTTACCTTAATGTCTCCACCTTCAATTGCACCACCTTGACTTTCTTCATTATCATAACCAGATAGTTTGGTAGATGAATTAATAAATGTACAGTTATTTACATTAATATTTAAACCATTTATTGAACCACCAACGTATGCAGTATTATTAATAAAACTAGTATTTTCGGCATAAATGTCTTTATATGCATAGATTGCACCACCATAACCTTCAGATGTACAGTTTATAAAATTAGAATTATTGAGATAAACACTTTTTGTAGAGAATATAACTCCAGCATCACCTTCAGAATAATGATTAACAAAGCTTATGCCATTAATCCTCATGTCTTCATATGCCATAAATAAGTATGTGCTAAGATTAGAAGTTATTGTTGGATTATCTTCACCAATAATATTTACTGCACTTTCCACACGTATTTGGTTCTCCTCATTATATGTTCCTTTTTTAACAATTATGGTTTTATTATTAAAAGGAATGTTTGTAAAACTAACTGCATGTGCAAGTGTCCTGAAAGGAGAGTTTTCAGACCCGTCATTCTTATAATCGTCACCATCTATTGAAACATAGTATGGTCCTCTATTTCTATAAGTGGAATTTTCAAAAATCACAACACCAGTTTTAATGTTCGCAATATTAAAATTATAAAATTTTCCAGAAACTATTAAAACATCATCAAAATAATTTTTATATTCATAGTTAGCAGTGAACTTTTTGGAATCTACTATAGAACTACCAACATCAGTATTATTTAATAGGAATGTAACCCTGAGGAAATCTTCAGTCAAGTTATTTTCCTTAATCAATTTAGCAGTTAAATTAATCGGCGTATTTGCATCTGCCTTTACAGTTTGATTTTCCATTAAAACTAAAGTATATGTACAATATATGTCATTTCCATTAATAGCTGTATTGTCCATAAATGTGGGACCATTTACAGAAACTTCGTAGGTATCTGAATAGATTGCACCACCTTTGTTCGCTGCTTTATTGTTTATAAAAGTACAATTATTTAGTGCATTGTATTCAGTTTTATTCCCAAAATATATTGCACCTCCATTATTTGAAGATGAACAGTTAACAAAAGAACAATTATTAAACTTATTTCCAAATGAAGTAGATATGGTATCTATAGTTTTTATAGAAACAGCACCTCCGTTATTTGAAGATGAGCAGTTAATGAAAGAACAATCATTAAAATTGTTATTTCTTGGACCAAATCTATTTTGAATTGATATTGCACCACCATCACTACTTGATGAACAGTTAATGAAAGAACAATTAGTAAAATTATTATAATCAGACAATATGTTAGAATAACCATTTATAAAAGTTAGATCCTTAAAAACACAGTTAGATCCTGTAACATTAAATATAATGGAGTTTGAACCTTTAAAAACAACGTCTCCACCACCATATTTTATGACACTAGTGTCTCCAGTAATACTTAAACCAGTATTCTTTTCACCAGTATAAGTACCACTATATACATAGATGGTTTTATTGTTTGAAACCTTATCAAGTGCTAGTTTAAGATTATTAAAAGGGTCATCCTTAGTACCAGTACCGTTAACAGTAATGTTCTTACCAACATAAACTCCATTATCATAAGAATTTAAGACGTCAGAACTTATGTTGCCATTTCTAAGTAGGTTCTGATTCTTAGCATAATTGTTGTATGAATTATCATCAATACTATCATTATAACTAGGTTCAGAATCCGCACTATTATCAATGTCATTAAGATTTGTATTTTGGCTATTTAAATTTTCAGATAGAGCAGTATTTGAAGAATCTAAATTATTATTAATATCACCAATATTCTCAGATGCAGAAACTAAATTAATACTAATAAATAATATAAAAACGGATAATATTAAGATTTGCAGATTTTTCTTCATATTTTTCACCTCCCTTTAAATCAATTTATAAAGGGTTTAGCATTTAATTAAAGATTATAAAATCCATCTATACATACCCCAGAATGGATAAATAAAGAATTTATCCATATATGTGATTTTATATTATAAAACATATATATTTAACTATTTAAGTTAATTCTTGATTAATTCTTTTTAAAAAAAAAACTAAATATTATTTGATATAAATCAAATATATTTATACAAAATTATAATAATGACTATTTTTTATAATAAAATAATAAGGAAATTGTACCATAAATATTTATTCTTAAAAATATTGATATATTTTTTTATAATCTATCTTTAAAAAATTTAAATAATGCTTCTTCAAAAAATATTGGGAAAGTTCGTATTAATCCAAGAATTATTGTAATACCAAACGTATATAATCATTTATTCCACCACAATAAAAAAATGTATTTCAATAGGAAAAGATTAGTAACATCATGTATAAAAACTTAAACAATAATTAAATACAATATATTAAATTAAAGATAATTGAATTAAAATGTAAGATTTTAATCAAAAATTATTAAATATAATGTTAATTAATGTTTGAATAATTTAAAGCTTTTTATTAATAAGATTTTCATTTAAGTTTTTCTTATTAACATAAAAAATAGTAAAAATAGTCAGCTCTTAATAAAAAATAAAAAAAGGCAATTAGGATTGAAAAAATCCTAATTGAAAAAGTGTTTAATTTTCTTAGTATAATATCCGAATTTGTGTTTAATCTTAATAATAAACTTATTCTACTAGTAAATTATCTAATTTTATTCCAGGCATAAATACAAGATTAAGCTAATATAATATTAATAATTATCTAACTTTTTCTTCCAGGTACAAATACACATGATAATAAGGCAATGATTAAAACAACTATAGGAATACCAGTAACAGGACTATTTTCAACAAAAATAGCTGCGTTATTGCTATTTAAGCTATTTTTATTATAATCATTATTGCCAACATTGCCGTTATTATCTGTTTTATCATTATCTGTTTTATTGGTATTGTTGGTATTATCAGTTTTATTGGTGTTATTTGATATGACTTGAACTTCTGTACTATTAATTGCAATATTGTTAATTTCATGAGTATTAACAATTATTGAATTAGTAAAATTACCTTCTTTCACTGCTTTAAAGTATAAAGTAATGTTAGCAGTTTGATTAGGCTCTAAACTATTAGAATAATAAAATACATTTTTATCATCCATAGTCCAGTTATCACCACTAAATTTAATAAATCTTAAATTTTCTGGCATATTCTCATTAAAGTGGACATTAGTAAGATTATAATCACCAATATTTTTAACTACAATAACATATGAAAGTTCATCACCTAATTTAACAGCGGTAAGATTTGGGGTTTTATTCATAAAGATTTTTGCTTCAAATATCGGTAATTCTAAAGTTTGATAATCAATAGTAGCATATAATGTGTTATTTGTAGTACTTTTAGAATATAGTGTATTTAATTTATTATCTACCAAAGCACCAGTTTCAGGATCATATACACCGGTTTTTGCAGTGAAACTTACATTACGGATTGGTAAATACTGGTTAAAACCACTGATATTTTCACCATCAGTATATTGGGTTAAACCGGCAGTTAAATTATAAGTATTACCAACATACATAAAGGTTTCATTACTTACAAAGGTCATTAAAACCCAATTATGATTAACAATACCATTTTCACTATTATTATCATATCTATCAATTGGATTTTTATTAGAACCCCACCAGTTATAGGTTAAATTGACGCCATCTTCCCAATAACTATTACTAACAACATCGTGATTATTATCATCAGGATTATCTATAATAACACAGTTACTAATATTACCACCACATATACTTATAGCACCTGCTTTAGGAGCGGTGTTGTTAATGAATATATTGCCTTCTATGATATCGATACCATAGTTATATTCTCCTTGTTTATTACAAGAGATTGCACCAGCTTCTGAACGTGCAGAGTTATTAACAAATGTGGAATTATATATTCTACCAAGATCCTCATCAGAGATATATATTGCTCCAGCTTCCTCTGCAGTGTTATTATAGAATGTAGAATTAATTACAGTGAAATAATGATAACCGTATGGTGTATGGGAAATAGCACCACCTTGCCTAGATGCAGTACAATTAATGAATTTTGAAGATCTGACGGTAACATTAACATTAATACCATCATTAAGTATTGCACCACCATCATATGTTAATGCAGTACAGTTAATAAAGGTACAGTTATTAACATTAGATGCAGTACCATCATCATACCATATTGCACCACCTCCAGAAGCGCTAGTGTTAATAAAACTGCAGTTATTAAAGTCTAGGATAATAGTTTCAGAATTTATAAATACTGCTCCACCATCATCACCACTACTTGTATTGATAAAGCTGCAATTATTAAATATCATACTTCCATCTTCAGTACTTCCATAAGTATATATGGAACCACCATCGGATTCGGAATGTGAATTAATAAATTTAGAATTTGATATTGTAGTATTGTAAACATCGCTTTCTAAATAGATATCTGATCCTTCATTAGCATAATTATTATTAAACAAACAATTATTAATAATTAGGTTCTCACTTGCATCGTCGATTGTCCCATAGGAACAGTTATTATTAGTAAAGTTCGAATCAACTATTGTTGTATTGATATTACCATCAGTACATATAGCAGATCCTGAAAACACTACGTGAGTATAATTACTGATTAAATGATTATCATTAAAGAGACAATTTGATATATTAAGATTGGAATCTTTAGAAAAAATTCCACCACCATTAACTGCAGCGTTTTTCTTATAATTATCATCAGCACTGAAGTTAACATTAGAATTAGTGAAATTAGAATTATTAATATTTGCTGTAGAATCTAGAAGATGAATAGTTCCTCCATTAACAGATAAGAATTTAGTATAGTTAACTAAATTTATATTAACTGTATTGTTATTAAAACTACACCCATCAATATTTAATTTACTATTGTTAGCAAATATTGCTGTTCCAGATTCATTGTTCATACCATTTATTAGCTTTAAATCGTTTAATTCCAAACTTGAATCACTTATATTAAATATTCTAGCAAGATTTGATCCATCTAATGTATGTCCATTACCATTAATAATTAAAGTTTTACCATTAATTGTAATACCATCAGGTAGATTATCATTTTCAGTATATTTATAATCCTTATCTAAATCTATTGTTCCGTTTGTATTAGAATCAATTAATTTTTGTAAGTCACTGAAACTACCATCATTGCCATTATCATCCAATATAATCTGAGAGCCATCTTCAGAATTGAGTTTAGTATTATAATCACCTGCAATATTGGAATTATTATTTATATCCAAGTTAGAACTTTGAAGATTACCATTATGGGAATCAGTACTATTGATTAAACTACTGTCTGTAGCAGATACATTAACCAAACAAAGAGAGAACAATAATATAATACTTACTATGAGGATTAATTTCTTTTTTAACACATTTTCACCTCCTATGGATTATATAGATAATTAAAACAATATTATTCTATTATATTCGAAATAAATTTAAAATTGTTGAATAAAATTTTAATTTTATTAAATAATATTGAATAAAAATCTATTATTAAGCAAAAAAACTTAATGTGTATATTTTGTATTATTTGATATTTAAAACTTTTTACTAATTGAAATCAAATAAAGTATAAATATAATCAAATAAAAATTAAAAAATCCATTAGATTTTAATTAAAAACACGATATAAATATTTAATGAGTTTTAAAAAATTTTTAAACCCATTAAATAAAAATAAAATTATGAACTGGACAAAAATATAAAATGAACAAAAGATTAAAATGATAAAAATAGCACCTATGTTAAATAATAAAGTTATTAAAGAGAAATAAATTATCAAATCTAATATAGATATTAACTAAAAATAGAATAGAAATAACAAGTAAATTAAAATTCGACTTAATTAAAACAAAATAATATAGATCAATATAAAATAAAAATAGCTATTTTTAAAGAAAACATGAAATAAGTAACTTTTATAAAATAATTAAGATGTTCTAATGAATCATGTCTTAAATTAATAATATGTCAATTTTATTATTTTTATAAACATTCTCAGTCAATTACTCTCATTTTATATAAATTTTAAAAATGAAAATAATTACATGATAGAAATCACACAGCGAAAGTTGTATACTTAAGTGATAAAAACTATGTAGCTCTAACCAATTAATATTAAAAAAGCAGACTAATAATAAACATTAATCCCACCAATATGCAGAAGTTCAAAAACAGCCTTGAAAATATTATTGATTAGTTAATTTAAAAAAAAGTTTAAAATTATAAAAAAATAAATAATTTAAATATTAAAACACTCAAAAAAATAAAAATAAATAATTTATTTATTATTGATCTTTAATAGCTAATTCAATATCATCAGCTTTTACAGTTTGTCTTTTTGCTATTTTAGCATATTCAATAGCTTTAGTAGCGATAGCTTCTGCTTCTTCTTCTAAGTATTTAACTAAAGCATCAGTAGCTTCCCCACTTACTCTTTCTGCACCAGCTTCTTTGATAATCCTATTGATTGGAGCTTTTGCAATTCCCATATTTTCACCTCTATAATTAAATTTTTTTAACCAAATTCTATACAATTTAATGTATAACTTTACTTTTAGTGCTTATTGTTTATAAATATGTTGTTTTTACTTTGTAATATATGAATACATTACTTTTTTATAATCCAAATAAAGCTAAGATGTTTATAAATTTTAAAATTTTTATTAAAATTAAAAAAATATTAATTTAATATTCTATTATTTTTATTAAAGTAAAGCACTTTACAAAACAAAGTTTAACGCTATACATATTAATTAAAAAGATAGATAAAAATCTTAATTAGAATACTAAATACTACAAATATTTTTTTAACAGTGAAAACGACATGACTAAATTATAAAGCTAAAAACACTTATAAAATTAAAAAAAATCCTAAAATCAAAATAAAAAAAAATAGATTAAAACTAGAAACAATATAATTAATAGAAAATATAAACAATTTAATGTTTATATTTTACCAATTTCTTACAAATTCATATTCCTTTTTAAGAATAATAATACTAATGAATATAGTACTTATAAGTTTTATTACATTTTAAGAACAATACTATAAATCATAATTCTTATTCCTTTTTAAGAATAATGTTAAAACAAACACTATTACTAAGAATATAGTACCTAGTTCAAATGAAAAGTTAACACCTTTAGTTAATGCTAAGGCATGTTGTACCGCTGTTGGATTTGCAATATTACTTAAATAATTATTCTCACCAATAGTCATGAAACTTGTAAATAATGAAGAACCAATCGCTCCACCAATTTGTTGACTTGAAGTCATGATTGCAGAACCAGATGGATAATCTTCTGATTTTAGGTTACCTAAGGTATTTGTTTGGTTAGGTGACAATGAAAGACCTGAACCTATATAGAATCCGCAGATAATTAATACAACAGTTATGAAACTTGTACTTAAATCAATCATAGTTAATAAAAATGCAGATAATGCCATAATAGCCATACCAGTACAAATAACTATTCTAGGTCCATGATCATCATAAATATGACCAGATAATATTGGTAATACACTTCCAAGAATTGTTCCAGGTAACATGATTAAACTTGCTGTAAGTGAACTTGTATGAAGTGAAGTTTCAAGGTACATTGGTATAAGTACAACAATAGCAAATATAAGCATTACATTTGCAAGGTTTGTAATAATTCCAATTGTGAATATTTTATTTTTAAATACCCCAATTCTAAGTAGCGGATGATCTGAATGTAATTGGCGGTATACGAATAAAATTAAGAAAACTAAACCTATTACTAAAGTAATAATTACATTAACTAAACTTTCATCACTAAGATGACTAAATCCATATATGATAAATGTTAATCCAATGGCCGCTAAAATTAAAGATACAACATCCAATTTTGCATCTCCTGTACCAGTAATGTTTTCTAATTTTCCAGATGCAATAATGGCACATATTATAAATAATATTAACATTATTACAAAGTATAAATGCCAATCGGTAAATTCCATAATTAAACCCATTATAACAGGAGCAAAAATCGGTGCTGACAATACAACAAGAGAAACAATACCCATCATAAATCCTCTTCTTTGAGGTATTGTAATATACATTACACTATTAAAAACAAGTGGTACTATAATACCTGTACCTAATGCCTGAATAATCCTTCCAACAAGTATCATTGGAAAATCAAAAGATGCTGCTGATATTATAGATCCTACAATTAAAAGTAGCATCGCTGTTAGAAATAGCTTTCTTGTCGTGTATTTTTTCATTAAAAATGCAGTCATTAAAAATACAATTCCGGATACAAGAACATATCCTGTTGTCAACCATTGGACAATTCCAGCACCAATTGCATATTCTGCCATAATATGTGGAAAAGCTACATTCAATGCGGTTTCATTAAGCATTGAAATGAACCCGCCAATGATTAGTATTGCAATTATAGTTTTTCCTTTCTCTATTTTAAAAATATTATCCATTTAAGTCCATCCATAAAATTATAAAAAAAGTTGTTAGTCAGGGTTTTAATTCATCATATGTAGAATTAAGTTAAACTAGAATGAAATAAGCAAATTATCAATAGATAAAGCTTAAATTTAAAATTATTTACCGAACAGCTAAATTAAAAAGATATTCTGATAATTAAAGCTTAAAAACTTTAAAGTTAAAACAGTTATAGTTAATTAATCGAATCAATATTGATTGAATAATCAAAGTTTAAAATAGCTTGAATAAATAACCAATAAATTAAATGAAATAACTATCCTATGAGTAAATAGCTATAGATTAAAAATAAATTAAGATGATTTTTTAATCAAATAATATATTATATCTGCCACATTTAAGATATATGTGTCATCTTTTTTAACAGTGGACATAAGAATAGCTCCCTCAATCAATGATTCAATTGTCTTTGATACTTCCTTTGCCTTATCATCATCAAAACCATTTTCCACTAATTTATCAAAGTAGGCCTTCTCAAATGTACTATACGCCTCTTCACATGCTTTTCGTATATTGTCATTGGTTTTTGACGTTTCTAAAGCAATTAAATTAATTGAAATCTTTCTATTACTTTGAAAAGAGCTTAAATCATCATTGTCAATATAAACGTTCTCTGCCATTTCACAGACAAATTTTTTCATTGACTCTGCAGGATCATCGATTTTTTCAAGATTCCTCCTTATCATACCGTCAACGAAATTCTTTGTCATTTCAATACTTTCAAGTGCTAATTGCTCTTTACCATTTGGAAAATAGTAATATAATGAGCCTTTAGGACAATCACTTTTTCTTAAAATTTCGTTAAGACCAGTACCATAGTACCCCTTATCTTGAAATAGTATTATAGCAGCGTTTAATATTTTCTGTTTATTATTCTCCATACTAAAACCTTAAAATTATAATGACTGGTCTACATAATAATCTATTATTTTCATTTTATATAAAGCTTTTCTATAATCTAAAAAATAGTCTTAACTTAATTATGTATAATCAATATAACCTTAATAATTGTTTTAAAAAATAAAAGAAAAAATAAGATAAAAATCTTTAAACAAAGAATTAGCTAATAGAAATAATTAGATAATTACAGCTACTCCTTTCTATAACCAATATTATAATGGATATTATGTAGTTTGTATAAGGCTACAGAACTACTGGACGGGAAGGCATAAATCATATAATCAAGTTCCTTTAAGGTGATCTTCTTAAATATTATGAATGTAAATAGATTTACAAGATTTTCAGCCTCGGAACTATATATCTCAGCACCCAAAATGTTCTTATCCTTATCAGTTACAACAGTACATTCTGCAGTATCCTCATTTTTAAGCTCAATTGAATAGGACCTGCCATATTCTATCCTATGAACCTCATATTTCTCAGGATGTTTTAATGCATAGGAGGCGGTGACACCAACGGTGGCTATTCTCGGCAATGTAAATACAACAGCAGGAACAACAGGATATGTAATATCCTCGGTTGTTTTTCCTAAAAGATATTTTGCTAGATATTTTGACTGATGGATTGCAACGGTTACAAGCTTTGGCTGTTTCGTATCTGCAACATCGCCTACAGCATAGATATTATCAACGGATGTTTTAAGGTGACCGTCTACCGGAATACCACTATCCGCATATTCCAAACCTACCTTGTCAAGACCAATGTCCTCCACATTTGCTATTCTTCCCTGGGCTCCAAGTACATAGTCCCCCATTAAAGTTAGACCATTTTTAGTTTTAACTATAAACTGATCTTTATCCCTGGACACCTCAGCAGGTTCCTCAAAATAATGGAAATTCACATTACTGTTTTCAAGTTTACGGACAATGTTTTCAACATATGGCTGATAGAAATGCCTTAAAACCCTATCTGATCTTACTAAAATGTCAACCTCCTTACCTGCCTCCTCAAGTATTGACGCAAACTCTATGGATACGAATCCAGCACCAAAGATTATTGTTCTGTCTGGAAGTTCATCAATGTCCAAAAAGTCAGTACTATCATGGATATATTCTTTACCTGGAATATCAGGTATATAAGGTTTTAAACCAGTGGCTATTACAATCCTATCACCGTAATAGATATCGTCACCTACCTGAACATGATGTTTGTCTACAATTACCCCCTTACCATCTGCAACATCAAGATTGTATTCCTTGAATTTACCCTCTAAAAATTTCGGAAGGTTGGCTATTCTTTTTCTTTTATATTCCATTAGGCTAGGCCAATCTACTGAGAAATCACCTTTCTTGCCTATTCCCTCAAATCTCTTAATGGCTGAAGACAATTCATAAGGACCGTCAAGTAATATTTTGGAGTTACAGCCATAATTAGCACAGGCACCTCCATATAACCCTTCTTCAATAATTAAAACTTTCCATCCTGCATCAGATAAAAATCTGGCACCCTGCCAAGCAGCGTTTCCACTGCCAATATAAATTATATCATATTTATCCATCATTTAACCTTCCTTACTTTATTATTAAATTATGTTCATGTGAAAAATTTAATTCATTTAAATATTTATTTAAAGTAAATATTAAACTAATGTATCTAAATAGAAACTAATAGATAATAATTAATGTATTAAAGAGAAACAAAATCTTATTTAAATTGATTTATCTATAAAACTAAATAATAAATTTAATCAATCTATAAAAATTAATTAATATACTAATTAACTTAAATATATATTATAAAATTTAAATAATAAATAATCTAGTACTTATTATTTAATTTAAAACAAATAAAAAATAGAATTAAATTATAAAAATAGAAAATATAATTAAAAATAATAATATAAATTTAAATTCATACGACTAATTAATGTCTCTATAAAATGAAATTATATTTTCTGTATAAGAATTTAATGAAAAATAATGAGAAACATCACAAAAATCTACTTGAAACATGTCAAATTCCAATCTAAAATCTTCATACTCTTTAATAAATTCCTTTAAATCCTCAGCTGAAAACTCCGTGAAAGTAGATAAATTATTTAATTCCATCAATTTAAATTTATATTCGGCAATGTATAACAGTTTCTTTAAAACCTCATCAACCAACATTATAAAGAATTTATAAATCTCATCATCTGGAAATATTTTCATAATATAATAATCTAATTCTTTAAAATCATCATATTCTGCTTGAAATACGAATTCTGTCATTAAAAAACTAGATATATAACTAGTATTAGAATTAATTAAAGAACGTATTTCATCATTACATTTAACAAATGATTCATCGCTAGACTCCAAAAGATCATTGTTTATTGTAATTAAATTAATAATCGAATCCCTATATGTTTCACCATATTCCATAAAATCACTATTCTAGAATTATGAAGGTTATGAAAACCTATTTATTTTAAATTTTAACAAAAAGTTCTTTTTAATGAATAATAATAAATAATAAATGAATTAATTAAAAATAAGAAAAATAATTAGGTATATTAAATTTTGTCGTTTCTAATTCTAAATATAAAGTTCATTTGAGTAGATACACCTAATTATTTTCAATTTTTACATGAATTCAAGTAAACATAAATATGATTAATGAAAATAAATCAATGCATTTAGATTTAAACTATAAAATTTTAATATTAGCAGATATTTAAATATGGCTTTTTAATAATAAAGGTTATATAATTTCTTATAGTAGATAACTATATAATAAGGACATTTTTTTAACCAATTTATTTTAATCCCAATTTTTTTGCAAAAAATATATTTTTTTAATTTAGCAGATTTTATAAAAATTTTTTGTTTTTAGATAGTTTATCAAATAGGAAACTAATTTAATTATTTTAAAGATTCAAATCAATCTCTCATTAACTTATTTTCAAAATCTATTTTTATATTAAATAATAATATAAACATTAAACTTTTTTTAAATGGTATGATAAACAACTAATATTTTTTAATAAGTTAAATATAAAAAAAGCCTTAATTGTACTCTTTAAATATCTAATTATCAAAAAACATTAATTAATATGATCATCTATCTTTTCTATTTCAGATGTGAAATTGATCATAGCTTTCTGGAATTTTTCTCCTTCTGAAGCTGAAATCCAATCATAGTCAAATCTTTCAGGATTAATTCCTAACTCTTCAAGTATAACTTTTATTAACAATGCTCGTCTTCTCCATTTGTAATTACCTGAATCATAGTGGCAATCACCAATATGGCATCCTCCTACAAATACCCCGTCAGCACCTTCATGAAAAGCTTTGAAAACCATTTCAGGGTTAATTCTTCCAGAACACATAACCCTTATAATTCTTACATTTGGGGGATATTGCATTCTAGCGGTACCTGCAGTATCTGCTCCTCCATAACAACACCAATTACAACAAAATCCTACAATTTTTACATCATCACTCATAATATCACCAATTTAAACCATAACACCTAATCCATTATTTCTTCTTTTTCACCACTATACATTGGAGGTTTACCATCTGTAATACCAGATTTATATCCTGTGCTTTCACGGTATTTTAATTGTATTTTTTGGTATAATTTGGCGATTGGCAATTCCATAGGACAGACATCTTCACATTGACCACAGTTTACACAACTAAATGCCATATGACTCATTCTAACACCATGTAAAATTAACGCATCAGGTTTCTCTGTTGGATCTTCTCTAAAGAAATCTTCATCTAACCTACATGTATTACAATTACATATTGGACAGATATCCCTACATCTTTTACATTTAAGACAACGGCCAAGGACTTGAATTAGTTCATCACCTTCAGGTAATTCCTCAAATAGTTGGGTTTCCTGAGTTTTTTTAGACATGTTAACCATAATACCTTCAATTTTACTTCTGATATTAATTTGTTTTTCTGAAGGTTTTTTAGTTTTAATATATCCTGCCTTTTCAGCATCTTCCACTAATTTTTCTCCTTTATCAGAATTTATTTGAATGAATGTATAACCGTCACTTGCTCCCCAATTACCACAAGCTATATCCGCTTTTTCTGGTATTTTAAATTCACATCTTTGACAGTTTTCTCTTCTTCCAAATCCTTCTTCTTCCAATTGATCAATTTTAACTGATTTTTCTTCCCCATTTTCAAGTTCTACAGTGAAATTACCCTTTGTAATTTCCTCTGAATTAACTTCATTAGGGTCAAGATCATAGAATAATTCTATCATTTCTTCTGCAACAGTAGGACGAACTGTTCCACCACAGTTTAATCCAATCATATAAACGTTATCCCTATTAATACCATGTCTCTTAATAACTTCATCAATAGCCATTGCATCACAAGGTTTAGTTGTAACGGCTACTTTTTCATCATTTAAATATCTAGCAATTAAATCAGAAACCATTGTAGGTGCACAATGTAATGATCCTGCAGTATTAATTAAATCTTCACCATTGGTGGTATATGTTGGTATACCATCATAGACACTGTTACCTTCTTTAACATTTAAAACTCCGTCAACTATGTTGGAATCAAGTAAATATTTAAGCAATGCTGTTACTGCACCACCATTTTCTCCTCTTTCAAAAATATCATTATCAACTGCTTTTGCTTCAATATATTTATCCATTTTTACACCTTCATTCCATTAATAATTTAAGTACTTCACTGACAGATTTTGCATCTGATGGAATAGCTATTTTAAATTCTTGAGTTAATCCTGTTGAATTAGTGAATGATCCGTCTTTTTCAAACCAAGCTTGTACTGGAATATTTACGTCAGCTGCACCATAATCAGTAGCAGTATTTAAAGAAAGAATTTTATTGCTTTTGATAGCATCTTTATCAAGATAAAAATTAGGATTCTCATTAATTAAAATTAAAACAGAGGAATCATTGAATTTGTTATTTAATTCTTCGATTGTGGAAGGTGCTACTTCGTTAAGTACTGAATAACTATTAGGATGTTTTAATACAGGTAAAACCTTTATACCTTTACTTTTAGCAGCATTTATAATTTCCATATAGTTGGATTCATCATTAATTTCATTGATAACTAATATAGTATTCCCATCAACATCAAGCTTTTTAAGCTCTTCATGTAAATTTGAATAATCATCAATCTTTATAAATTCATCACAGTTATATCCAGTTAAATTTTCAATAGTATGAATGTTAATAAATCTACAACCATTATCTTTAGCATGAATAATTCTACGTGAAATTAATGGATTTCCCCTAAATATATCCCCTACAGCAATAATTGTTGAAGCTTTCTCAACCTCATCATAGTCTGGAATCATTTCAGAACCTATTTTTTCAAAATTGTATTCATAACTTACTAAATTAAAGTTATTTTCATTGGAAAAATCAATTACACTATCCAACTCATCATTATCTATTGTACCTGATACTAGAATAGTTACTTCTTCAGGTTTTACAGATTTAATTATTTCTTTTCCAGAATCTATTAAATCATCATAATCAATAGACTCATGTGAAACTAATATTTGAGTATCAACATTATTTCTACAATTATCACAATTTCTTCCTTCATTTATTATATGATCTTTAAATGGATGAATTCCTACCAATTTGTTATTTTTACTAATAACATTTAAACCACATCCAACTCCACATTTAGAACATATTGTGTGTTTTATCTCTAACATAACTACTTTCACACTCTTAAATTATATTGAAAATTAACATTTTCTGTTAATTTCATCATATTATTAACATTAAAGTTAATTAAATATTTTAGTAATACTTTTTTTAAAAATATTATTACTACTATATCATATACATAAAGTTATATTTAAATGTATTTATCGTATTACTTTCTCAAAAATAGAATTTGTTTAATAGTAATACAGAATATAAGAAATTTAAAGCATTTTTATTAATTTTAAAAAGTATTACTATTAGATAGGATTATAAAAAAACTGTAATAAAGTTTTAAAATTAAAAATTTATCAAAAATAGAATTTAGATTTTAAAAAAATATATTTAATATTTAAAAAATCCAATAAAATTCATATATAACTATAATGATTCATAAAATTAGTTTATAAATTAGAATTAATAATGTTTAAAATAAGAAATAACAATGCCATATAAAATTAATTTAATTAAAGGCGTAGTAATATAAAGTGAAGAATAGTAAAGCTGTGAAAATAAGAAATAATGATGCAATATTAAAAAATAGTTAAATAATTTAAAAATGACTTCATTAATTCCATTAAATATAAAATATAACTAAATAATAATATTACGTATATATTTAATTTACATTTCCTTATTTGAACAGCCAGGAAATTAGAATTGAATTTTCATGTAAATCTTAATTTATTTTAATCGAATAAAAAATTTATAAAATATTATAATCTTCTTTTTGCCTTGTTTCTTATGTATTCATTGGAATCAGTATTAGCAATCTCCTTTAATAGTTTTGTATTATATATCAAATCAATAGCCGCTCCATGGACATTAATGTTTGAATCATTTTTAGCAATTTTTTCGATTAGTTCCTTATTCTTAATCTTGTTTAACGCTTTAATGCGTACCTCCTCATATTGGGACTTGTTTAAGATTACCTCAAGAATGCTTTCCGTATCAATCTTATTGATACAATAGACCCCGATACTCTGATTTCCAGTTTTTGCAATAATCTCGGTTAACAATTTCTCGTCCTCAATTTTATCAACTGCAAACCTTGAAACATCCTCACTATCTGTATTGATTGCAATGTCCTTTAGATAAGATTCATTATTGATCTTACTAATACATGTTTTAGCTATTCCCTCAAATTCACTTTCAACTGCAATCTCGCTTAAAACCTTCTCATCTTTAAGATTAGGGTTTTCAAGTACTGCTTTTATAACACTAATATCCCTATCATTCAATATGATTTTTTTAAGGATATTCTCGTCATCTATCTTTAAAGAGGCATTTCTTCTTATAAACGGATTTTCATCATTCAATGCAATCCTCTCAAGGGCATCAACATCATCAAGAAGTTTTAACGCCTTATTTCTTACAAGATTGTCCTTATCATTTAATGCCAAATTTCTAATAAGATCCTTATCCCCGGTTATTTCCATAACCTTAATCTTAACATCAGAGTAATCCGTATTTAATCCCAGTTTAATTAATTTATCTTTGTCATTAATTTCAAGCAGTACAGTTTCTCTAATCCTCTCGGTTTTATCTTCTGATGCAATTTTTAGTAGAAAATCCTCATTATTAATCTTTTCAAGCAAATATAACTTAATATCAACAGAATCCTCTTTAATGAATAGTTTTTCCAAATCTTTCTCATTAACAATATCCGCTTTTTTAATAGCTAATTGACGTAGGTGTTCATCATTTGAGTTAAATGCAACCTTTTTAATATTATCCTTATTTTCAATCCTATTGAATGCAGAATTCCTTGCTTTCTTGTCTATCGATTTAATTGCTATATCTGTTAAAATATTCTCATCATCAATATCCTTTAGGTAATTATTAATGGATTCCTTTCTGTTATTATTGTTTATTAAGATCTCTTCCGCTGCTTTGTCAGTTCTTCCAAGATGTTCATATGCTGCAGCACGCGTTTCACTATATTTTGAGTTCTCAGCAATTTCATATAAAACATCCTCATCCTGTATCTTTGCAACTGCAAGAAGTCTTGAATATCTGTCCTTAAAGTTAATAGCTATATCCTCAAGCATATTAACATCCATAATTTCGTTTACCGCTGTAAGTCTCTCATTCCTGTTTTCTGAATTTTCAGCAAATTCCTTATACATGATCTGTTGTTTCTGTTTGGTAGATAATTCATCAGATTCTAAAAGATCCTCCAGGTCATATTTTCCCTTATTGTAGGAATCATCCCTAACTTTATTATTATTTGATTGGTTATCTTCCTTATCTTCATTTTTATCTTTTTTTAGAAAATCAAACAATCCCATAATATTACCTTTATTTATTTATTTTTAAATAAAATGAACCCCAGTCATAATACTTTTATAAAATTAATATAATATTAAAAATTTAAATATTTTATAAAAAATATTCCATATTTTTGTATATATATTTTATATTAGAATATGTCTATTTATATTTTATATATTGATGGAATTCTAATAAGATTTTATTATTTTTACTATTAAATATCATTTATACTCACTTTTTCTAGTTATTTAACTGAAATATACTATTTTTTGAAGGAAAATGATTCCATCATATTTTAGATTTTTAAATATCTCTATTTAACTATAATCCCGATAAAAAAAACTCATTTATACTTCCATATTTTTAAATATCTTTATTCCATTTATAAAATAAAGATTTAATGGAACTGATAACCATGCTCCGTCAAATGATACTAAAAACTTCACCATTAACTTATTAAAACCGGAATTAACAGTTAACACCATAACAAATAAAAACAATGTAACCGTATATATTAATCTTACATATAATGGTACAGGTATAAACGGAACTGTTACTGTAACTGTTGACAACAAAAAGTATAATGTAGATATCATTGATGGAAAAGGTAATCTAACCATATCCAATCTTAAAAACAGCAGATACAACATGGATACAGTGTTTGATGGAGATAAAATATACTCAAATGCAATCAATAACTCTTCATTTGAGATAAATGTTCCAGATAAAAACAGCACAAATAATCACACAGACAACAGAAACAATACCAACAATATCAACAATATAAATAACAATATTAATAAAAATAGTCCGATTAATAATGGTCAAGAATCAGGAATTAATGTCCAAACTAGCACATTACCAAAAACTGGAAATCCTATATTTGCTTTACTGTTAGCTTTAATTATATTAATTGTAGCTAAAAAACCTAAAAATTAAATATTTTCTATTAAAATATTATAATTTTTATTTTTCTTTTTTTTAAAAAATAATAAAAAAATAAGGATAATTATAAAATCTTATCAACTGCAGCAACAATGTTTGCAATTTCAGATTTATTAATACCGACAGCTAATTCTTCGTCTTTAACCTTAGCAGCTTTTCTAGATCCGTCACAGCCCAAAGTTGCATTTGGTTTTCCTGTCTCTATTGGCGTAGCAACTGCATCACCACACAATGATTGGATACCTGAGAAATTTGGTTCAAATTTGTCTGCATATTCATATACATAAGCCTGTGCAGTTCTCATACCGGAAATTGGTTTACCGAAGTATACGATTACATCAGGTTCAAATTCCGCATCTTCCAAAGGCTGATAAATAATTCCCGCATGTCTTACTGAGACTTTTGTTAAATTATCAGCTACCTTTTTACCGTCTTCCAATGATTTAAATCTTCCAAGTTCAAAGTATTTTTCACCGCTTGCAACTTTTTTAGGAGCGTCTTCAAGACCCAAAGCAGCTGAACCGCCTTTACATGCCTCTTCATCTTTAGTGGCATAGAATGATTCTCCACGACTTGCCTTTTTAACCATTTCACAGTGTCTTACAGGAGTTTCTATTTTTTCAATACCCTGTGGAATCTCATCTTCATCATCATAAAATTTGATAGCTACAATTTTACTATCTAAACCTAATTTTTCTTCTAGAATATTAGCATATTCATTGTTTTTGGAAATGTCATAATCTACCATTTTAATACCTCTTAATTCAATTAATAGAATATATCTAATTAATATTATATAAAAACTTTTATAACAAAGTTATAATTAGGTCTTTTTTAAAAATAATGATAAATTTATTTACAATAAGGAATATCTAATATTTATATTAAGTTTTAAGAAAAAAAATAATGAAAAACCATTAAATCATGAAATAAAATAGTTTAAGAGAAAATAATATCAAAAACAT